>NZ_JBEOXE010000093.1:0-25814 GCF_040296485.1 Streptomyces sp. NPDC002138
TCATCTCCTCCGCCCCTTCCTCGAAAGGACCCTCCCGTGCACCTGCTCTCCGCCAACGAGAACCCCTACCCCCCGCTGCCCTCGGTCGCCGAGGCGCTCGCCGCGGCGGCACAGGACGTCAACCGCTACCCCGACCGCCTCTCCACCGGGCTCACCGCCCGCCTGGCGGACCGGCTCGGCGTCCCGGCCGGGCGGCTCGCCCTCGGCGCGGGCTCGGTCGGGGTGCTCCAGCACCTCCTCCAGTCGTTCGTGCGCGAGGAGGGCGACGAGGTCCTGTACGCCTGGCCGTCCTTCGAGGCCTATCCGCACCTCACGGACATCGCACGGGGCGTCGGCGTGCGGGTCCCGCTGGGACCCGGCGCCGTCCACGACCTCGACGCGATGGCCGTGGCGATCGGGGAGCACACCCGCGTGGTCATCGTCTGCAACCCGAACAACCCGACCGGCACCACCGTCCCCGGCGCTGAACTGGAGCGGTTCCTGGACCGGGTACCGGCCGGGGTCCTCGTCGTCCTGGACGAGGCGTACCGGGAGTTCGTCACCGACCCCCGGGTGGCCGACGGGGTCGCCCTGCTGCCCGGCCGCCCGGACCTGGTCGTCGTCCGTACGTTCTCCAAGGCGTACGGGCTCGCGGGCCTGCGGATCGGGTACGCCGTCGCCCACGAGCCCGTGGCCGCGCGGATCCGGGCCGCCGTCGTGCCCTTCGGGGTGAACAGCGCCGCCCAGGCGGGGGCGGTGGCCTCGCTGGACGCGGAGGCCGAGCTGCTCGCGCGGGTCGAGGAGCTGGTCAAGGAGCGGGAGCGGACCGCGCTCGCGCTCGCGGACCTGGGGCTCGAGCCCGCGCGCAGCGAGGCCAACTTCCTGTGGCTCGGACTCGGGGAACGCAGCGCGGAGTTCGGCGCCGCATGCGCGGAAGCCGGGGTGGCCGTTCGGGCCTTCCCCGGCGAGGGGGTCCGGATCACCATCGGTACCCCGCCGGCCAACGACACCGCTCTCGCGGTGGCCGCGGCCTTCGCGCCCCGATCCTGATCCGGACCCCGTTCCCACTGCCGTGCCTCGCCCTGTCCCGGTCCGCCCCTCGCCGGGCCGGGACAGGGCCGTCCCATGGTGGTTGCGCTCAGCCCGCCGCCGCGAAGGTCTTCCCGGCGCCGTCCTGGAGGTAGGCGCCGAGGTCCGCGTACTTCTCGCGCAGCTTGCGCTTGAGCACCTTGCCCGTCACGCCGACCGGGAAGTCGGCCTCGTCCGCGGCGACTTCGAGCAGCCGCAGCTCCGGGTGGCCGGCCGCGGCCAGCGCCTCGTTCGCGCGCAGCAGCAGCTTGCCGACGTCCTCGGCGCCCTCCTTGGTGGTCACCACGGCGACCGGGACGACGCACGCGCCCTCACCGCCCGCGACCACCGCGACGTCCTCGAAGGCGGGCACGTCGTTGAGGAGGACCTCCTCCATGAGCACCGAGTACGCCGGGCCCTGGGCGGTCTGGATCTGGTCGGCGGCGCGGTCGACGAGGAAGAAGTCGCCGTTCGCGTCCTTGTACGCCATGTCGCCCGGCAGCCAGTGCCCCGCCAGCTTGTAGCGGTAGGTGGTGGCCGAGTCGCCCCAGTAGCCGGGGGTGATGGCCGGGCCGCGGGCGGCCAGGAAGCCCACCTCGCCGATGTCGGCGTGGCTGCCGTCCTTGCGCAGGATCGCCACCTCGGCGACGCCCACCGGCTGTCCGGCGCAGCGGTCGTTGCGCTCGGAGTCCCGGGTGCGGATCTTCAGCAGGACGCCCCAGCCGAGCTCGGTGGTGCCGAGGCGGTCGAAGAACTGGGCCGAGTCCAGCTCGGGCGAGCGCAGCGAGAGCACCTTGTTGATGTGCGCCTGGTGGACGGCGTCCCCGATGGACACCCAGGAGTTGACGCTGTCCAGGGCGCCGTCGGCGTTGTCCAGGGAGGCCAGCTCCGCGTAGGAGTGCGCGAAGGCCATCACCGCGGTGGGCCGGTGCGCGGCGACCGTCGCCGCCAGGTCGGCGCCGTCGCGGTCGCTGTGCGCGACGACCGGGGTCCCGGCCAGCACCGCGTAGACGGTGAAGGCGATGCAGCCCAGGTGGGACTGCGGGAGCGCGGTGAGCATCAGCGCGCCCGGGTTCTCCTTGAAGTCCACGAGCCGGAACTGCGGTCCCGCCACGATGGTCCGGTGGGTGTGGATCGTCGGCTTGGGGCGGCCCGTGGTCCCCGAGGAGTGCAGGATCACCACCGGGTCCTCGTCCACGTGGTGCCAGTACGCGCTCTCGGGCAGCTCCACCGCCGGGGGCGCGGGCAGCGCCTCCTCGGTCCGCGTCCAGTCCAGCGCGTCCAGGATGGTGCCGGTCGCGGCCAGGCCGTCGAGCCGCGCCCGGTCGGCGTACAGACCGACCGGGGCGGTCTGCTCCAGCAGGGACTCGGCGATCGCCGGGGTGGCCTTGCTGTTGATGAGGACGGCTATCGCGCCGATCTGGGCGATCGCGTAGAAGTGCACGGAGTACGCGAAGGAGTCCTCGAACCAGACCGCCACCCGGTCCTTGGGCTGCACGCCCTGGCTCAGGTACCAGGCGGACCACGCCTGGGCGAGGCGCTCGATCTCCTCGAGGCTGTAGTCGTACTGCTCGACGCCCTCCAGGTTGGTGATCGGCCGGGTGGAGTGGACGAACGGGGTCGTCGGGCTCGGGCTGGCGGCGAGCGCGGAGCGCAGCAGGTTTCCGCCGCCGACGCTCTGGTCGGCCGCGAGCGCGGCGCGCTGTGCGGGGTTCAGGACGGTGTCGGCGAAGCCCGGGCGGGAGTCGGTCATGTCTCTCGTGCCTCTCAGTGGGATGGCGGTACGGGGTGCGGTCCGGTCAGACCGAGGCGAAGATCCGCGCGCAGAGCTCGCGGTAGTTGTCGAGTTCGGCGCCGAGGGCGCCGCGGACCGTGGCCATCAGGGCCGCGAAGTCCTCCTCGTCGCCGTCCTTGACGGTGTCGGCGAGCCGCCGGGCGGCCTCGGCGAGCGCCGTACGGGCGCCCGCGGCCTGCGGGTTGGCGGCCTGGACGTCCCAGTACACCTCCGGGGTGCCGGAGGAGACCCGGGCGAGCAGTGAGGCGAGGGTCTTGTGCGGGGGCGGGGCGATCCGGCCGACCTCGACGCTGTCGGTGCCGAGCCCGTGCAGGGCCAGCCCGAAGGAGAGGACGGTGGCGTGGGTGAGCGCCTGCGAGACGGCGGTCAGCCGGTCGTGCTCGACGGGGTCGACCCGGACGACCCGGGCCCCCCAGGACTCGACCATCCCCAGCAGCTCGGTGGTGAGCGGTCCGTCGTAGGTGACGGAGGCGGCCACCACGCGGCCCTCGAAGCCGAGGGACGGGGCGAACATGGGGTTCAGGCCGAGGCCCTCCACCCCGTCGAGGTGGGCGCTCAGCTCCTCGGCGACGCGCTGCTTCACCGACAGGGTGTCGACCAGCAGGGTGCCCGGCCGCATCGCGGCCGCCACCCCCTTGACCGAGGCCAGCGCCACCGGCTCCGGCACCGCCAGCATCACCACGTCGGCGAGCCGCAGTTCCTTCTCCAGGGCCGGGGAGATGTCGGTGATGTCGCCGTGGATCCGGCGCGCGCCGCCCGCGGCGGGTTCCCCGGCGCCGGCCGGGTCGACCACGCAGATCATGATCCCGCTGGCGAACAGCTTCTCCGTGAAGAGCCGTCCGACGGCGCCCTGCCCGCCGACGATGACCGCGCGGCGGATCACGCCGCGCTCCCGGAGGTCTCCGGTGTCACCGTGGCCGCCGGGGCCGGGAGGACGAGGGGGGCCGCCACCGGGTGCAGGGCGGTGCCCACCACGGCCTGGACCATGGCCCGGGACTTCACGACCGTCTCCTCGAACTCCTCGTCGGCGTCCGAGAGCGCGATCACCGCGCCGCCGACACCGAAGGTGACCCGGTCGTCGGTCGCCACCAGGGTGCGGATGACGATGTTCAGATCGGCGGCCCCGGAGAGCGCGAACCAGCCGAGCGAACCGGAGTACACCCCGCGGGCGCCCTCCTCCAGCCGGTCGATGATCTCCATCGTGCGCACCTTGGGCGCCCCGGTCATCGAACCTCCGGGGAAGGCGGCCCGGACCGCGGTGACCGCGGACTCCCCGTCGCGCAGCGTGCCGCGCACGGTGGAGACCAGCTGGTGCACGGGCGCGTACGTCTCCACGTGGAACAGCTTGGGCACGTGGACCGAGCCCACCTCGGCGACGATGTTGAGGTCGTTGCGGATCAGGTCGACGATCATCAGGTTCTCCGCCCGGTCCTTCTCGTTGCCGAGCAGGTCCTGGCGCAGCGCCTCGTCCTCGGCCGGGGTCGCCCCGCGCGGCCGGGTGCCCTTGATGGGCTTGGACTCGGCGGTGCGGTCGGTGCCGATGGTCATGAACCGCTCCGGAGAGCCGCTCAGCACCGACACCCCGGGGAAGTCGAGGAGCGCGCCGTAGGGCACGGGGCTGATCCGGCGCAGCGCCGCGTACGTCTCCAGGGGGTCGATGCGGGCCTTGATGCCGACCTGGTTGGTCAGGCACACCTCGTAGCTCTCGCCGTCGTGGATCTCCTGGTGGATCTCGGCGATCCGGTCCAGGTAGCCGCCGCGGTCGTGCCGCATCCGGATGATGTCCGCGAGCGCGGGGTCGGTCATCCCGGTCGTGGCGAAGCTGCGCGGGGCGGCGGCGCCGGCGGCCCCGGCCGGGGCCGGTCCGAGGGCCATCAGGCGGGCCGCCGTGCGGTCGAGCCAGTCGGCCGTGTCGGCGTCGCCGTCGCCCCCGCGGGTCAGGGCGAGCAGGTACGAGGCGCCCTCGGCGTGGTCGAAGGCGACCATGCGGTCCGCGAAGAGGAGGGCCGCGTCCGGGGTGTCGGCCTTGTGGGCCTGGTGGCCGCCGGTGTCCGCCTTCAGCTCGTAGCCGAGGTAGCCGACGTAACCGAGGTTGAACTCGAAGGGCAGCCCTTCGGGGACCTCGATCCGGCGCGCCCGCAGCTGCTTCTCCAGGTAGTCGAAGACGCTCTCCTCGACGAGCTCGTCGCGGCCGTCGCGGCGCTGGACGCGGACGGTGTGCTCCAGCACCTGATAGGTGAGGTACTCGGCGAGCGGGCCGGTGCCGTCACCCATGAACGAGAACCGCGAGAGGCCCTCGGTGACGTTGCTGCTGTCGAGCCAGAAACCGTGGTCGTTCCCGGCGAACAGCTCGCGGTAGGCCTCCTCGGTGTCGGGCAGCATCGCCACCTTGCGCACCTGGACCGCGTACCGCGCGGCCCGCGGGGCCGCGCCCTTGCGGGCGCCCTCGGCGCGGGCCAGGTCGCGGAAGTTCGCGAGGAGTTCGCGGCCGTAACCGCTGCTGATCGACTCGGGGTGGAACTGCACCCCCCAGACGGGCAGGCTGCGGTGGCGCACCGCCATCACCACGCCGTCGGCGGTCCAGGCGGTCGGCTCCAGCTCCTCGGGCAGCCGGACGGCCGCCAGCGAGTGGTAACGCACCACCGGATAGGGGGAGGGGATGCCCGCGAAGAGCTCCCCGTCGGTGTGGGTGATCTCGGAGACCCGGCCGTGCATGGGCTGCGGCGCGTGGCCGACCTCGCCGCCGAAGAGGTGGCAGATGCCCTGGTGGCCGAGGCAGACCCCGAGGACGGGCAGCCCGCTCTCCAGGATGGCGCGGGCGCTGATGCCGAAGTCGCGTTCGCGCTCCGGGCGGCCGGGGCCGGGGGAGATGACGATCGCGTCGTAGTCGTCCATGGACAGCGTCGACCAGTCCGTCTCGTTGGTGACGACGACCGGCGGGAGGCCGTTCACCTCGCCGAGCAGCTGGTAGAGGTTGTAGGTGAACGAATCGTGATTGTCTATCAGCAGGGTCCGCAGGGGGCGCGGAGCGTGTGCGGTGCTCATGAGCCGATCACCAAGTCCTCGACCCGGCAGGTCTCCTCGATCACCAGGTCATAGAGTGCGCGCAGGAAGTCCCGGTCGATTCCGTGGGCGGTCCCGAAGGCCGCGGCACGTTCCTGGACCAGCCCGATGCGGTGCGGCTGCATCATCGGAATGCCCTGGTCCTTCTTCACGAGGGCGATCTCGACACATACGCCGATGCGCGCCCGTAAGTCCTCGAGAAGCCGCTCGTCGATCCGGTCGAGCTTCGCGCGCAACTCGTCAATGCCGGCGGTGGCTTGCGCCGTGCCCTTCATGACTACCTCCCGGTCGGTCCCGTCACGGATATCGCTTCATGCACACAGCGTGACGCGCCGGGGCCGGGCGGTGAAAGGGAGGCCAAGGCTCAGGTCTGCGCACTGCGCATGAGCGAACGTTCGTGCGTTCGTTCCTGAGTACGGGGCCCGGAACCCGCCGAAGGCCCCCCACCGGCCTCGAGAACTGAGGGGCGTGGGGGGCCTTCGGCCTGGTGTTGGTCTTCTTCGGCGAGCAGGTCGTGGATCGCTTCGGCGAGGGATCGGGCGGTCGCAGACCGCGCAGATCCGGACGGCCGCGGTCACGGCTGCATCAACGTCTCCGGGAGGATGGACAGAGCCTGCCTAGGGAGGTCAATGCCCTTTGCTCCGCTGTCACTTCGCCGCCCATGTCGGCACAACAAAAAAGGCCCACCGAAGTGGGCCTTTTCGCTGGTGAGCGATCTAGCTCCGGAAGTTGTACTGCAGCACGTACGAACCGGCGTCGAGCAGCATGTGGTTGACCTCTACCGGGTTTCCCTCGGCCGTGAGAGCCGTCCGGTAGATCTCCACGACCGGAGTACCCGGCAGCAGGTCGAGGGCCTCGGACTCCTCCGGGCTGGGCATCCGGGCCCGCAGTTCCTCCACGAAGTCGACCGGTCCGTGGCCGATGTCGGCGAGCCGGGCGTAGACACCGCCGGGGCCGGGGTTCGGTTCGGCGATCGGAGTGCTCCGCACCAGGTCCGCGGCGAGATACGCCGTGGCCTTCTGCACCGCCGAGCCCTCCACCACGTAGCGGCGACTACGTACCAGTACCGGCGCGCCTTCCTCCAGGGCGAGAGCGCGGGCCACCCAGCGCGGCGCGACGGACTCGTAGACCTCGATGTCCACGACATCCATCGGCCGGTCGCTCACGTCGGCGGACCAGATCGAGTTCCCGGAAGACCACTGCGACCGGGCCAGACGCTCGGCCGCCACCCGGCGGATCGGCTTGAATTCGCGGACGTACGTCCCGGAACCCGGGCGCGAGGAGGCAGCGCCTTCGTCGATGAGGAGCTTCAAGGCGTTGGCCGCCGTCATCTTGGCCACGCCGTACTGCTTGACCAGTGCCGGTTCGCCGGGCAGCCGAGCACCGGGACCGAACTCGCCGGCGTCGATCCGTGCCCGCAAGTCGTCGGCGATCTGTCGCGCCGTCTCGGGCATGATCGACCTCTATTTCTCCCTAGGGTGGTACCACGTTAGCCAACGGCCTGCGGGTTCGCTAAGCAGCTGCCCCGCAAGCATCGGACACGCCCGGGACGGTGTCCCGGTCCGCGTGCCGTGGCCCGGGGGCGCGAGCCGCCGAGCGTGGGAACCGGCGCAACGCCCCGCCCGAGCCGAAGGGGGCGCGGGGTCAGCGGGCGGCCGTCGCCAGGCGCGGGGCGCGGCGCTCGGCGCGGGCCGCGTGGGACCCGTACAGCGTGATCGAGACGACGCCCGCGACGGCCAGCAGCGCGAACCCGACCGTCGCCCCCCAGCCCGCCGAATGGTAGGCGAGCGCGCCGAGCGTGCCGCCCGCGCTGCTGCCCAGGTAGTACGCCGACTGGTACAGCGCGGAGGCCTGCGCGCGGCCCGTCTTCGCGGTCCGGCTCACCGCGGACGAGGCGACGGCGTGCCCGGCGAAGAAGCCCGCGGTGATCAGCACCAGGCCCGCCAGGATCGCGGGCAGCGCGTCGGACAGCGACAGCAGCAAGCCCGCCGCGGTCGTCGTCACGGCGAGGTAGAGCGCGCCCCGGCGCCCGGTCCGGGCCACCAGCTGCCCGGCGGCCGCGGAGGAGACCGTACCCACCAGGTAGACCAGGAAGACCGACCCGATCACGCCCTGCCCGAGCGAGAACGGCTCCTCCGTCAGGCGGTAGCCGATCACCGTGTACACCGCCCCGAAGACGGTCATGAAGAGCGCGCCGATCCCGTACAGCCGCAGCAGCAGCGGATCGCGCAGGTGCCCGGCGACCGTACGTCCCACCGCGCGCGGGTTCAGCGAGGCCGGGCGGAAGAACCGCGCCCGGGGCAGCAGCACCAGGAAGGCCACCGCGCAGGCCAGCGACATCACACCGACGCTGAGCAGCCCGGCGCGCCAGCCCCAGGCCTGCGCCGCCCAGCCGGTGACCAGACGGCCGCTCATCCCGCCGATGGAGTTGCCCGCGACGAACAGGCCGATCGCCCCGACCAGCGCCTTCGGCTTGACCTCCTCGGCGAGGTAGGCCATCGCCGAGGCGGGGATGCCCGCGATCGCCGCGCCCTGGACCGCGCGCAGCGCCACCAGCCATTCCAGGTTCGGCGCGAAGGGCACCAGCAGGCCCACCACGACGGCCGTCACCATCGACCAGGTCATCATCCGGGTCCGCCCGAACCGCTCGGAGAGCGCGCTGAGCGGGAGCACGAAGAGCGCGAGCGCGCCGGTGGCCGCGGACACCGTCCAGCTGGCCTGACCGGCCGTCACCCCGAAGCCGCCGGAGATCGAGGGCAGCAGCGCCTGCGTGGAGTAGAGGAGGGCGAAGGTGGCGAGACCGGCGGCGAAGAGCGCGAGGCTCATCCGGCGGTAGCCGGGGCCGCCGGGGGAGCGGGGTTCCGGGGTGGGGAACGACGGGTCCGGGGCGGGGAACGACGGGGTGGAGGCGGCCACGGTGGTGGACGCCCCGGTATGAGCGGGAGGCATACGTCGAAAATAGGCCTCCCCTTTTTATGCGTCCAATGCGTGGATTGGCGATAATCGATGCGTTCACGCATGAGTGCAGCTCAGAGGGGCGCCTGTAGATGACTCGTTACGAAGAAGACATGAGCGTGCCACACTCGCTGGCCCCCCGACTCGCGTACTTCGTCGCCGTCGCCCGGCACGAGCACGTCACCCGGGCCGCCCAGGAACTCGGCGTACCGCAGCCCACCCTCTCCCGGGCGATCGTGCGCCTCGAACAGGACCTGGGCGTCGCCCTGTTCGCCCGCAAGGGCCGCAGCGTCGCCCTCACCACCGCGGGCCGCACCTTCCTCGACTCCGCCGAGCAGGCCCTCGACGCCATCGCCCGCGCCACCGGATCCCTCCAGCACGACGCCGACCCCGAGGCCGGCAAGGTTGCCTTCGGCTTTCTGCACACCCTCGGCCCCGAAACCGTCCCCGGCCTCATCCGCGCCTTCCGCGCCGACCACCCCAAGGTCCGCTTCTCCCTCGTCCAGAACTACGGCGAGGCCATGCTGGAACGCCTGCGCGCCGGTGAGCTCGACCTCTGCCTGACCTCCCCGCTCCCGGACGCCCCCGATCTGGTCGCGCGCCGCCTGGACGAACAGCGGCTGCGCCTGGTGGTCCCGGACGACCACCGGCTCGCCACCCGCAAGCGGATCCGCCTCGCCGAAGCCGCCGAGGAAACCTTCGTCACCCTCGAACCCGGCTACGGCCTGCGCCGGATCACCGACGACCTGTGCGCCGAGGCGGGCTTCACCCCCCGGGTCGCCTTCGAGGGCGAGGAGGCCGAAACCCTGCGCGGCCTGGTCGCGGCGGGCCTCGGCGTCGCCCTGCTGCCGCCGCCCGCCGTCGCCCGCCCCGGCGTGGTCGAACTGACCGTCACCGCCCCGCGCGCGGTCCGCGAGATCGGCCTCGCCTGGCGGGCCGGCCACCCGGACACCCCGCCCGTGGCCGCGTTCAAACGCTTCGTGCTCGCCCGCCGCGGCAGCCTGCTCCCGGAGCTCTGACCGGCCCCTACTCCGCTTCCCGCGCCTCCTCCTGGTCCTTCTCCTTCTCGTTCTCGACGTTGACGGTGGCCAGCAGGTATCCGGCGTGGAACCGGGACTTCGCCCCCACCGCCCGCATCACCTCGGCGATGTGCCGCTGACACGTCCGCTCCGACATGCCGAGGCGGCGCGCGATCACCTTGTCCTCCAGCCCCTCCGCCAGCATCCGCACGATCATCCGGCGCAGCTCGTCCGACAGGGTCCGCGCCTGGTCCGGACTGACGGTCGAGGCGAAGGGCTCCGCCTGCACCCAGGACCGTTCGAACGCCTCCGCCATGAAGTGCACGACCGCCGGCTCGCGCACCACCAGCGCCGCCCCGCCCACACCCGGGACCGCCATCAGCGCCGTACGCCCGTCGATCACGATCATCCGCATCAGGCCGTCGCCCAGGGTGCGCACCTGCGCCCCGCGCGCCGTCACCCGGTCGACGTAGGCCGCGGTCGGCCGGGAGTAGCGCGCCGTGTGCTGGTAGAGCGTGCGCATCCGCACGCCGCGGGCCAGCACCGACTCGTCCCGCCCGATCGCCTCCTCCAGCGCGTCCGCCGGACGGCCGCCACCCGGCTGCGAGGTCAGCACCTCGTGCTCGCAGGACGCGACCAGTTCCGCGATCACCCCCCGTACGGCGCCCAGGTCCGTCACCAGCTCCAGCGGAGCCAGCCCGCCCAGGTCCCGCCGGGCCGCCCCGGCCTCGTACTCCGGCACCAGCGCGTCCAGCCGCCTGCGCACCTTGTCCATCTCGTCGTGGGTCGCGCGCACCCGCAGCGCCAGCGGGGCCAGGGCCCGCGCCACCGCGGCCCGCGGGGACACCGCGCTCCACCGGACGGCGCCGTTCCCGCCCGGGTCCGCCGGGGCGGGCTGCACCAGCTGCGCCGCGGCCAGCTCCGTGAGGGCGGCGGCGGCCCGCACGCCGAGGGCCTCGGTGGCCTCGGCGGCGCCGAAGGCGTGCCGCTCGACGGCGTACGCGTACAGGCGCCGGGCGGCCGGGCTCAGGTCGTCCGCTTCGTCATCGGCAGGCATGTGCATATTCGTCCCGGAACAGTCGGGGTTGTAAACCCCTCGGGTTCTCGCACTGCACCAAGACGATGCCTGGCCGGGGCCCCGTGGCATATGCCGAACCGGCACAGTGAACCCACGGCCTCGGCCCTCCGGGGGGAGGCGCGAGCCGGACCCGGGGGTGGACACGGTGGAGAGCGGAAGCCTCGGACGCGTGGCCATCCTGCTGAGCCCGCGCCCGGCCGTGATCGCCGCCGCCCGCCGGGCGGGCGCGCGCACCGTGGTGGTCGCGCCGGTCGCGTCCGTACCGTCCGACCGTGAGGGGGCGGAGCGGCAGGTACGGACGGACTGGCGCGACCACCAGTCGCTGACCCGCGCCCTCGCCCGGCTGGACGCGGTCCGCGACCGCCGGGCCGCCGTCTTCGGCTTCGCGGCGTCCAGCGCCCTCGCGGCCGCCCGGGCCAACGAGGCCCTCGGCCTGCCCGGCACCCCCAGCGACGCCGTCACCGCCCTCATGGACAAGGCCGCCCTGCGCGCCCGCACCAACGACCTCCTGCACCCCGGCCATCCCGTCTCCTTCGCCCGCTGCGGACGCGCCGCCCTGCTCCCCTTCATCGCCGGACTCATCGGCTACCCCTGCGTGGTCAAACCGCGCGCGGGCGCCGACGGGGAGGGCGTGCGCAAGCTCACCGGCCCGGCCGACGCGCGGGTCGCGGCCCGCGTCTACCCCGAAGTCACCGACCTGCTCGTGGAGGAGTTCCTCGAAGGCCCCGAACTCACCGTCGAAGCCCTCTCCCGGGCGGGCCGCCACCGCGTCCTCGGCTGGACCCGCCGACTGCCCGGCCCCCGCCTCACCACCGCGGGCCACCAGCTGCCGGTGCCGCTGGACCCCCGCCCGGCCGAATCCGTACGGACCCTCGTGCGCCGGGTGCTCGACGTGGCCCGGCACCGCGACGGCCCCTCCCACACCGAGGTCATCCTCACCGCCCGCGGCCCCCGTCTGGTCGAGACCCACGCCCGCCCCGGGGTCCTGGAACCCGACCTGCTCCGGCTCGCCACCGGCGTGGACGTCCTCGCCCTCGCGCTGGCCGCGGGCCTGGACCTGCCGCCCCCGCCGCTGCACCCGCGCGCGGCCCACGCGGGGCTGCGCTACGTCGACTTCCCCCCGGCTCCCGCCCGGCCCACCGCCCTGGCCGCGGCCCGCGCGGTCCCGGGCGTGGTCCGCGTCCAGCTCTCCCACCCCCACCCCTACATCCTGGCCACGGCCCCCACCGCCAAGGCCCTCACCACGACCCTGACCCGCGCGACGTCCCTCCTGCGCTGACGCGGGTGCGGCGACCGCATTCCAGCCTCGCCGGCGTTGGGCCCGGGCCATTTCCAGCCTCGCCGGCGTTTGAGGCGCGGGGCCCGGGGCGGAGCCCCGGCAGCGGCGCGCGGCCAACCCACCGGCCCCCACGCCCCCGCCCCCCACGGCTCACCCCCGCAATGACCGCCCGAAGCCGGAACCCAACGGCATGCGCAACCCCAACGGCGGCGGAGCCGCCAACGCATCCGTCACGGGCCGCGAGTACCGCCCCGACCCCACCGTCCCGAGGACGAAATCCAAGGTCAGCGCGACCACTTCGTCCTGATGCTCCCGCAGCCCGTGCCCATCGGAGTGCACCTCGAACCGGCACGTGGCCCGGTTCGCCTTCTTCGCCCGCGCCGCGAGCCGGAACGACAATTCCGGGTCACTGCGCGCGTCGTTGGTGCCGTGCACGATCATCACCTGCCGCCCGGACAGCTGCTTGACGGGTTCGGCCGAGCCCCCCGCCACACCCATCGCACCCGCCACACCCACGGCACCCGCCCCGCCCGCCAACGCCCCGGCCAGCGCCCCCGGCAGGCAAGGCGCCAGCGCCACCACGCAGTTGACCGCCTCGTGCCCCGCCGCCGCCAGCGCGGCCCAGCCGCCCGCGTCGTAGCCGACGAGGCACACCGGTACGTCCCCGTAGCGGCGTAACGCCTCGTCCGCGGCCCACCGGGCGGCTGCCTCCCGCCCGTCCGCGCCGTACTGGACGGTGTGCGTGACCAGCCCCTGCGCCCTGCCCGCCCGGCCCAGCGTCCGCGCGAGCGGCCGTACCGGACCGGGGGAGAATCTGGACGCCCCGGGGAGCAGGAGCACCACACCATTGACTGTCGAGCCCGGCCCGTTCGCGCCGGCCGCCCGCCCCAGGCGGGCCCCGCGCGCCGGCGGCGCATGCTGTGCCATGGCGGAACAGTCTCAGACTGACAGGTGTACGCCACCCGTCCGCACGGTCACTGTTACGTATCGACCCATGCCGCCTGGCCCGTGCTCTACGCGCGTAGGAGCTAGAGTGCGCAGATGACGAGCGAGACCCCCAACCTGCCCACCCCGGATCAGATCCGCCGCTCCCCGAAGGTGCTGCTCCACGACCACCTCGACGGTGGACTGCGCCCCGGGACCATCATCGAGCTGGCGCACAAGGTCGGCTACGAGAACCTTCCCGAGACCGACGCCGACAAGCTGGGCGTCTGGTTCCGGGAAGCGGCCGACTCCGGCTCCCTGCCCCGCTACCTGGAGACGTTCGCGCACACCTGCGCCGTCATGCAGACGAAGGAGGCCCTCTTCCGGGTCGCCTCCGAATGCGCCCAGGACCTCGCCAGTGACGGCGTCGTGTACGCCGAGATCCGGTACGCCCCCGAGCAGCACCTCGAAGCCGGTCTGACCCTCGAAGAGGTCGTCGAGGCGGTCAACGAGGGCTTCCGCGAGGGCGAGCGCCGCGCGCGGACCAACGGCAACCGCATCCGCATCGGCGCCCTGCTCACCGCGATGCGCCACGCGGCCCGCGCGCTGGAGATCGCCGAGCTGGCCAACCGCTACCGCGACAACGGCGTGGTCGGCTTCGACATCGCCGGCGCCGAGGCCGGGTTCCCTCCCACCCGCCACCTCGACGCCTTCGAGTACCTCAAGCGCGAGAACAACCACTTCACCATCCACGCGGGCGAGGCCTTCGGTCTGCCGTCGATCTGGCAGGCCCTGCAGTGGTGCGGCGCGGACCGCCTCGGTCACGGCGTGAAGATCATCGATGACATCGAGGTCGCCGAGGACGGCTCGGTCACGCTGGGCCGCCTGGCCTCGTACGTCCGGGACAAGCGCATCCCCCTGGAGATGTGCCCGACCTCGAACCTGCAGACGGCCGCCGCCGCCTCGTACGCGGAGCACCCGATCGGGCTGCTGCGCAAGCTGCACTTCCGCCTCACGGTCAACACCGACAACAGGCTGATGAGCGGCACGAGCATGAGCCGGGAATTCGAGCACCTGGTCGACACGTTCGGGTACACCCTCGACGACATGCAGTGGTTCACGGTCAATGCGATGAAGTCCGCGTTCATTCCTTTCGATGAACGACTGGCGATGATCAACGACGTGATCAAGCCAGGTTATGCGGAGCTGAAGTCGGAATGGCTGTTCCGTCAGACCGCTTCGACCAGCGGTTCTGTCTCGGCGTAGGCCATGGCGTGACGTACTGAAAGCGCCCGGGAGGAGCAATTCCCGGGCGCTTTCTCATATTTAAGGATGTTTGCGGGACGGGGTTTGAAGTGACTAGTTTGCGGAGCCGCTCAATTCCCCGTCGCAAGGACTCTTCATGAAGCAGTCAGCTGCCAAGACCCTCGGTGTCGCCGTGATCGGTGCCGCCTTCGCCGCGGCCGCCGCCGGTACGGCCTCCGCCGCCGTGCCCGCGATCGGTGCCGCCGACCTGCTCGGTTCCGTGACCTCCGCCGCCCAGGGTGTCACCAGCCAGCAGAAGGTCGCCGCGGGCGAGGAGGGTCAGTCCCAGGCGAGCGACCCGGCGGAGGCCCTCAAGCCCGTCACCGGTCTGCTCGGCGGCCTGCCCACCAGCAACCTCCCGGGTGGCCTGCCCCTCGGCGGCTGATCCCGGCTCACGGCGGGCGATCCGCCGGTCATGCCTGGCATCCGCACGTGCGGCAGCGAGCCGAAAGCCCGCGAAATCGCACACGGATCCGCATGTACACACGCGGGGCGCACACCTCTTCGACGGGGTGTGCGCCCCGCTGTGGCATGTGCCACGATCACCCCGAACTGCTCACCCACGCACGGGGTATGAGGTCGAGGACATGCGCATGAAGGCACGAGCGGCCGCGGTCGCGTCGCTGGCCCCCCTACTCCTGACCGCCGCCGTCGGCTGTACGTCCGCCGGTGGCTCCGCGTCGGGCAAGAGCCCGGACCCCAAGGGCTCCCGGGCCTCCGGGAGCGCCTCGGGCGCCTCGGGCACCCCGGGTTCCGCGGGCGCGGCCACGGGTGCCTCGGCCGCGCCGCGCACCGGCAGCGTGCTGGAGAAGGCCGCACTGGAACAGGGCGACCTCGTCGGCTACCAGATCTCGGCCCAGGGCAAGAACCCCAACGCCCCCGACGGGCAGCCGCAGGCGGACAAGAAGTCCTGCCAGCCCCTCGCCGACGTCATGGGCGACAAGCCGGACCCGGCCGCGCGGGAAACTGTGAACCGGGGCGTCGGCTCCCAGACCCAGATGGGCCTCGCCATCTCGGACACGCTCGGCGCCTATGGCGAGAGCGACGCGAAGCAGCTCGTCGCCCGGCTGAAGGCCGCGGTGGCCGCCTGCGGCGGAGGGTTCAACGCCACCATCCAGAAGCAGGTCGGCAGCTACCGCGAGGTGAAACCCGTCGCCTACCAGGCGGGCGGGGACGACAGCGTGAGCTGGACGGTCGTCGCGGCCGCCCAGGGGGTCTCGGCCCACGTCCACGTGGTCGTCGTACGCCAGGGCTCGACGATCGTGCGGCTCATGGCCCTCAACGTCGCCGACGCCCAGAAGAAGGCGGAAGTACCGCACGACGTCGCGGACAAGCAGATCCAGAAGGTCAAGCGAACCATCCACTGACCCGCACTGGCCACCCAGTGACAGGTCGGTGACCGGCCGGGGGCCACCCGGTGACCGGTCGGGGGCAGGGCGGCGGCCGGTCGTCGGCCGACTACCAGGCGCCGGAGCCGGCGTTGGCCTTCTCGTTCGGCAGGACCACCCACAGGGCGAGGTAGACCAGGAACTGCGGGCCGGGCAGGAGGCAGGAGACGACGAAGATGAGACGCATCGTGTTCGCGGACATTCCGAAGCGTCGCGCCAGACCGGCACAGACTCCGCCGATCCATCGGCCGTCACGGGGGCGGGCAAGGGCGCTCATGGTGTCTCCTTCGTAGGAATCGCTTTCTTGCGATGCCTCAATACTCCCGGTGAATCGCGGACAAGACCTCGGTCCACGGGCCGATACCGACCCTGGCAACTCTCGGGGTCGATCCCTGAGAACGCCTCGGTGCGCGCTCGGGGGAACGGGGCAGAGACGTGACCCGCTTCGCCGTGCGCCGCAGCCGGGCGCGCAGGGCCGGTACGACGGCCAGGTGCGCCAGCGCCACGCCCGCGGCGTTCAGCAGCACCGAGTCGACGTCGACCACGCGGCCCGGCACCGCCGTCTGGAGCATCCCGATGCTGACGGAGATCAGCGCGCCCGCGGCGACGGTCCGGGCCAGCGAGGACCACGCCGCCAGCGGAGAGGGCGCGAGCCGACCGCTGACCAGGGGAAACAGCACCCCGAGCGGGGCCAGCAGGATCAGCGACGAGCCGATCCGCCGCGCCGCCTCCAGCGGCCCGTAGGCCAGGTCGGATCTGATCCCGGCGAAGGGGGTCAGGTTCGCGGAGGCGGCCCATGGCACGTCCAGGGGTCGCAGGGTCACCCAGGCGACGAGCAGGAGGTGGGCGGCCAGCAGACCGCCGCCCACGAGCCGGAGCCGGAGTTGAATGGCGGCGCTGCCGCCGGCTTCATGACGCTGCACACCTGCGAAGACGCCACAGTCGGTAGCGGCGGTTCCGGGCGGTTCAGCGTGTGGCGAGGAGCACGATCAGAGCGACCGCTCCGATGGCCGCCGGCGCGATGATCTCGTACGACCAGCGCACCTTCACACTGCCCTGCGCCCCGGCCCGAGCGGCCCCGCGCTCGGCCAGCTCCGTCAGCTCGTGCACGACCTTGTCCGCACCGGCCCCCGAAGCATCCGCCACGGCAACGTCCGCGGCCGCGGCGCGGGCGGCGCGGCGGTTCGCCTTCTTCCGCTCGCGCAGCGAGACGGGAATGGACCACAGCTGGTACTTCGCCCCCTCGGCCAGCACCTCGGCCGAGTACCCGGCGCGCACGGCGTCCACGGCGGCCCAGGGCAGCTCGATGGTGCGGAAGGGGTTCCGCACGCGCATCCGGTTGTCGTTCGCGAAGACGGCGGGCCGCAGCGTGAACGCGACGATCAGCGGCACCCCGCACACGAGCACGGCCCCGGCGATCCAAGGCGCCGACCCGGACCCCCGCACCAGCGCGTCCCCGCACAACCAGCAGACCAGAGCCAACATCAGCACTCCGGTCACCATGGCCATGGGGGAGCGGTACACCCGGTCGTCGTAGACCGGCTCATCGGCAGCGGGAGGCACGGGGCTCGTCATGCCCCGATTCTGCCGCACGGCCGCTTCGCACGGGCGGCCCGGCTCCGCCGGGCCACCCCGGTCGCTACCGCCGGGCCACCAGGTCAGCGGCGGGCCACCCGGTCACCGGCGGGGCGGCCCGCCGACCGGCAGGGCCCGCCGAGCGAGCACCCGGGCGATCCGCTCCTCAAGGTGGGCACGGCAGTCCGGCCACTCCGCCGCGGTGACCGAAAAGATCGCGGAATCCCGGAGCCTGCCGTCCTCACCCGGAGCCCACGACCGCGCCCAGTTCCGCAGCACGCCCTCGAAACGCGCGCCCACGCCTTCTATCGCGGCCCGCGAACGACCGTTGCGCGCATCCGTCTTCAGGTCGAGCCGTTCCACTCCCCACACCTCGAACGCGTGCCGGAACAACAGGTACTTCGCCTCGGTGTTCACCCCCGAGCCCTGAGCCGACGCCGCGAGCCAGGTGAAACCGACCTCGACCGCGCACAGCCGCTCCTCCTCCCCGGGCCACAGCCGCGGGTCCAGGAAGGCCGTGGCCCCGACCGCGCGCCCGGAAACCCGGTCGACCTGCGCGTACGGGACCACCTGCCCGGCGGCCGCACGGCCGAGCTGGGTCTCGACGTACCCCGCGACCTCGGCCGCCCCGGGCACCCACGTCAGCCCGTAGGACCCCCGGTCCTCCTCCGCCGCCACCGCCAGGTCCGCGGCGTGCTGGCGCCCCAGCGGCTCCAGCCGCACGAGCGCGCCTTCAAGAACCGGTCCCGTACACGTGAAACTCATCGATCACCCATCCACCGCAGCCAAAGGACGCCCGTCCACCTGTCCGCGCGTAGCGTTCCAGACACCTGACGCGATGTCGCGCGAATTGGGGGACCCCGGCTCCGCCGGGGCGCGGCTGCGCCGCTCAAGGGGTGGTTTCGAGCGTCCGGGGTCGGTGGGGTTCCGGGGGCTGCCCGCCAGTTCAACTGTCTCTTCGTGGTGCCGTGCCCTGTCAAGGGCGCTCCCTGCGGTCGCGTCGCTGCGCGATGGCCTGCGGCCACCCTTGACAGGCCCCGTCCCCACGAAAAGCCAAGAACTGTCGGGCCGCCCCCGGGGGGAGGCAGGGGGAGCGTGCCGCGTCGGTTTCCGTCCGGCGCCCGGCCGCAGGCCGAGTGGGTCCCACAACACGCCCTTTGGGCGACAAGAACGCACTCAATCGCTACGCGCTCCTCCAAGAGAAGCGTCAGCGAGTGGTTTGGGGCTGCGTGGGGCTGAGACTTCGGCCAGACCGATGTGCAGTCGGGTCTGGCAGCCGTCCGCCCTAAAAGTCGAGATCAAAAACGGCACAAAAGGGGTGTCTTGAGGGGCGTCTTGAGGGGCCGTTCGGTCTTGACGGCTCCTGACACGACTGGACGCTCGTGTGGCCGAGCTTTGTCTCCCGCCGCGCCCCTCATCAGCCCCAAACGACTCGCAGACGCCTCTCTCGGAGGAGCGCGTAGCGATTGAGTGCGTTCTTGTCGCCCAAGGGGCGCGGCATCGGGCCCGCTCGGCCTGCGGCCGGGCGCCGGACCGAAACCGAAGCGGCACGCTCCCCCCTGCCTCCCCCCGGGGGCCGCCCGACAGTTCTTGGCTTTCCGGGGCGGGGTGGTCTGTCAAGGGTGGCCGCAGGCCATCGCGCAGCGACGCGACCGCAGGGAGCGCCCTTGACAGGGCGCCCCGGCACGGCAAGACAGTAGAACTGACGGGCAGCCCCCGGAGCCTCCCCGACCCCGAAGCGCGGAACCCCGCCCCTCGCGGCGCAGCCGCGACCGGCGCAGCCGGGTCCCCAACACCTCAAGCGACCAGATCCGCGTACACGATGATGTTGTCCGGGCGGTGGCCGGCGGTGAGTTCGCCGCCGCAGGTGATCAGGCGCAGCTCGGGGCGCGCGGTGTCCCCATAGACTTTTGCGGTGGGGAAGGTCTTCTTGTCCACCTGCTCCAGTGCGCGCACCCGGAAGACGGCGGTGGTGCCGTCCGCGCGGTCGACCGTGATCTCGTCGCCGGTGTGCACCTTCGAGACGTCCTTGAGGACGGCCGGGCCCCGCACGGTGTCGAAGTGCCCGATCAGCACGGCGGGCCCGGTCTCGCCGGGGGTGACGCCCTTGCTGTACCAGCCCATCTTGTTTCCGTCGGCCACGGAGGGCACCTCGACGGTGCCGTCGGCGGCCAGCCCGAGCTTGAGTACCGGCGAGGCGTCGACCCCGGCCGCGGGCACGCGGATCCGTACGGGCTCGGAGGCGGCCTTCGGCGCGGCGGTCGCGGCGGTCGGGCCCGGAGCGGGGGGAGCGGTGGCGACGGCCACGTGCGCGGGCTGGGTCACCACCGGGGCGGCGGCCGGGGCGGCGCCCGCACAGCCGGTGAGGACGGCCAGGGCGAGCGGCGCGAGCAGCGAGGCGGCGCGGCGGGCGGCACGGGACATCGGGGACTCCTGAACGGGGATCGGCGGGCCACCTGGGGGGTGGCCCGCCAAAGGGGGGGTGTGGGTGGGGAGACTGCGGCCACGGCCGCCGTCGGCCTTGGCCGCGTAAGCCGCCTCAGCCCTGGCTGCGGCGGCGCAGGGCGACGGTGCCGAGCGCGGCGAAGAGCGCGAGGAGACCGGCACCCACCGCCAGGGTGGTGGTGTCGTCGGTGTCCGCGACCGTCGCGACCGGGATCTCGGCGCCCGCCGCGACCGCACCCTGCGGAACCACGGTGGTCTGGCCCTTGGTCTGGGTGGAGACGTTCGAGGGGGTGACGGGCTTCGGGGTCGCGGCCGGGGTGGTGGCCGGGGCGGGCTTCGGCGTGGCGTCGTCGTGGACCTCGTACGCGGCCTTGCAGCCCTTGGGGAGCGCGGGGAAGGAGCTCTTGTAGACCGGGGAGTCGCCGCCCTGGGTCTTCCACTCCATGACCGGCGCGGCACCGCTCGGGTTCGCGATGTGGAGGTAGTACGCGCGGGTTCCGGTCGGGCTGGTCCGGGTCAGCGTGATCGACCACGGGTCCGCCTGCGGGTCGGTGGAGTGGACGTAGGCCTTCGGGCCCTGGGGGGACATCGTCAGGTCGGCGAAGCGGTAGCCGCCGACCTGGACCTGCTTGACCTCGGAGACGCACGGGTCGGTGGGCTCGGCCGGGACGGCCTTGCCCTTCGGCAGCGGGTAGGAGGCGGTGGTGCCGTTCACCGTGACCGTGAGCAGCGGGACTGCCTGGTCCGAGTGCGTCAGCTTCAGCTGGAGGGAGCCCACCGTCGCGCTGGTGTGGGTGCGGTCCAGCTTCTCCACCACGCGGACCATGTAGTTGTCGCCCGGCTTCCAGGCCGTGCCCACGAAGCGGATCCAGGCCTCCGGGCCCTCGGCCCCGTTGCGCAGCACCGCGACCAGGCCCTCGCCTATGTAGACCGGCTTGCCCTCGTAGCGGGAGTCGTCCGAGGCCGTCCCCGCCGCCGACACCGCCGATACCGCCGTCTGCGGCGCGGTCGCGGCCGCGAACGCCGAGGTGGCGGCCGGTGCGAGCAGGGTCCCCGCGACGGCGGCGGTGACGAGGGAGGTGCGGAGGGCGAGGGCGGAACGCATAACGACTCCTGAAGCATGGTGGGTAAGACGGAGGAGAGTCGCATGCCTCGTTGAGTCTGTTCGGTGTGTCTTCCACCGGGTCAGGTGTGGCGGGCTGCTGAAGAGAAATCTACGGATCTTGTGCGTGTGGATCATCTGCTTCCTGTCACCAAAATGTCACAGCGGACCCGTGTGCGAAAGCGGTGGAGTTTCGGGCGATTTCAGACCAGGGGGGTGACAGGCCGCTACGCGCGTAGATATGCTCATGTGGTGACCATGCCCACCACACTCCCCGCATTCGCTGACGTGACGACGTCCGACAGCGCGCTGCGCCGCTTCCTGCACGGGCTGCCCGGCGTCGACGCCGTCGGCCTGGAAGCGCGCGCCGCAGCTCTCGGCACCCGTTCGATCAAGACGACGGCCAAGGCGTTCGCCATCGACCTGGCCATCTCGATGATCGACCTGACCACGCTCGAGGGCGCGGACACCCCGGGCAAGGTCCGGGCGCTCTGCGCCAAGGGCGCGAACCCCGACCCGACCGACCGGACCAGCCCGCGCACGGCCGCCATCTGTGTCTATCCCGACATGGCCGGTATCGCCCACGAGGCGCTGGCCGGGACCGGCATCAAGGTGGCCTCCGTGGCGACGGCGTTCCCCGCCGGCCGCGCCGCCCTGCCGGTCAAGCTCGCCGACACCCGTGACGCCGTCGCCGCCGGCGCGGACGAGATCGACATGGTCATCGACCGTGGCGCCTTCCTCGCGGGCCGGTACCTCGAGACCTTCGAGCTGATCAAGGCCGTCAAGGAGGCGTGCGTCCGCCCCGACGGCACCGCCGCCCGCCTCAAGGTCATCTTCGAGACCGGCGAACTGTCGACGTACGACAACATCCGCCGCGCCTCCTGGATCGGCATGATGGCCGGCGCCGACTTCATCAAGACCTCCACCGGCAAGGTCGGCGTGAACGCCACGCCCGCCAACACCCTGCTGATGCTGGAGGCCGTCCGCGACTTCCGCGCGCAGACCGGCGTCCAGATCGGTGTGAAGCCCGCGGGCGGCATCCGTACGACCAAGGATGCGCTCAAGTTCCTGGTCCTGGTCAACGAGACCGTGGGCGAGGACTGGCTGACCAACGAGTGGTTCCGCTTCGGCGCCTCCAGCCTGCTGAACGATCTGCTCATGCAGCGCCAGAAGCTGAGCACCGGGCGTTACTCCGGTCCCGACTACGTGACGGTGGACTGATCACCATGGCTTCCCTTTTCGAGTACGCACCGGCTCCCGAGTCCCGTTCGGTCGTCGACATCGCCCCCTCCTACGGGCTGTTCATCGACGGCGAGTTCACCGACGCCGCCGACGGCAAGGTCTTCAAGACCATCTCGCCGTCCTCCGAGGAAGTCCTCGCCGAGATCGCCCAGGCGGGCGCCGCCGACGTCGACCGCGCCGTGAAGGCCGCCCGCAAGGCCTTCGAGAAGTGGTCCGCGCTGCCCGGTTCCGAGCGCGCCAAGTACCTCTTCCGCATCGCCCGGATCATCCAGGAGCGCAGCCGCGAGCTGGCCGTCCTGGAGACCCTGGACAACGGCAAGCCGATCAAGGAGACCCGCGACGCGGACCTCCCCCTGGTCGCCGCGCACTTCTTCTACTACGCGGGCTGGGCCGACAAGCTCGACCACGCGGGCTACGGCGCCAACCCGCGCCCCCTCGGTGTGGCCGGCCAGGTCATCCCGTGGAACTTCCCGCTGCTCATGCTGGCGTGGAAGATCGCCCCGGCGCTCGCGACCGGTAACACGGTCGTGCTGAAGCCGGCGGAGACGACCCCGCTCTCGGCCCTGTTCTTCGCGGACATCTGCCGCCAGGCGGGCCTGCCCAAGGGCGTCGTCAACATCCTCACCGGCTACGGCGACGCGGGCGCGGCCCTCGTCGAGCACCCGGACGTCAACAAGGTCGCCTTCACCGGCTCCACCGCCGTCGGCAAGGCCATCGCGCGCCAGGTCGCCGGTACGGACAAGAAGGTCACCCTGGAGCTGGGCGGCAAGGGCGCCAACATCGTCTTCGACGACGCCCCCATCGACCAGGCCGTCGAGGGCATCGTCACCGGCATCTTCTTCAACCAGGGCCAGGTCTGCTGCGCGGGCTCGCGCCTGCTGGTCCAGGAGTCGATCCAGGACGAGCTGCTCGACGCGCTCAAGCGCCGCCTGTCCACGCTGCGCCTCGGCGACCCGATGGACAAGAACACCGACATCGGCGCGATCAACTCGGCGGCCCAGCTGGCCCGGATCACAGCGCTCGCCGAGACCGGCGAGGCCGAGGGTGCCGAGCGCTGGTCCCCGGCGTGCGAGCTGCCGTCCGCCGGTTACTGGTTCGCGCCGACGCTCTTCACCAACGTCACGCAGGCGCACACCATCGCCCGCGACGAGGTCTTCGGGCCGGTCCTGTCGGTGCTGTCCTTCCGTACCCCGGACGAGGCGGTCGCCAAGGCGAACAACAGCCAGTACGGGCTGTCCGCCGGCATCTGGACGGAGAAGGGCTCCCGCATCCTCGCGGTCGCGAACAAGCTCCGCGCGGGTGTCGTCTGGGCCAACACGTTCAACAAGTTCGACCCGACCTCGCCCTTCGGCGGCTACAAGGAGTCGGGCTTCGGGCGCGAAGGCGGCCGTCACGGCCTGGAGGGCTACCTCGATGTCTGAGTCATCGTCGACGGCGCGTCTGAGCGTCTTCAAGACCTACAAGCTGTACGTCGGGGGCAAGTTCCCCCGCTCCGAGAGCGGTCGGGTGTACGAGGTGTCCGCGAAAACATCGTCGGGTGGCAAGGGCAAGTGGCTGGCCAACGCTCCGCTGTCGTCCCGCAAGGACGCCCGTGACGCGGTCGTCGCCGCCCGCAAGGCCTTCGGCAGCTGGTCGGGCGCGACCGCGTACAACCGCGGCCAGATCCTCTACCGCGTCGCCGAGATGCTCGAGGGCCGCAGGGACCAGTTCGTCCGCGAGGTCGGCGAGGCCGAGGGGCTGTCCAAGTCGAAGGCCGCGGCCGTCGTGGACGCGGCCATCGACCGCTGGGTCTGGTACGCGGGCTGGACCGACAAGATCGCGCAGCTCGTGGGCGGGGCCAACCCGGTCGCGGGGCCGTTCTTCAACCTCTCCACCCCCGAGCCGACCGGTGTGGTCACGGTCGTGGCCCCGCAGGACTCGTCCTTCCTCGGCCTGGTCTCGGTGATCGCCCCGGCGATCGCGACGGGCAACACGGTCGTCGTGATCGCGAGCGAGAAGGCGCCGCTCCCGGCCCTCTCCCTGGGCGAGGTGCTCGCCACCTCCGACCTGCCCGGCGGTGTGGTCAACATCCTGTCCGGCAAGGCCGCCGAGATGGGCCCGCACCTGGCCGCGCACCAGGACGTCAACGCGATCGACCTGGCCGGCGCCGACGAGGCGCTCGCCAAGGAGCTGGAGATCGCGGCCGCGGACAACCTCAAGCGCGTCCTGCGCCGGTCGTCCACGGACGACTGGAACGCCGACCCGGGGACGAAGCGGATGACCGCGTTCCTGGAGACGAAGACGGTCTGGCACCCCACGGGGTCGCTGGGCGCCTCCGGCTCGGCCTACTAGGCCCCGCCCGGCCCGCCGAGGCCACCGGCCCCGACGGGCCCACCCGGACCGGCCCCGACAGCGACCCCCGTGCTGTCGGGGCCTTCCCGTACCCGGGACGCGCCACCGCGCCCCGCTACTTCACCGCGCCCGGCAGCAGCGGGCCCAGCAGCGACGAGGCCGCCGCCGCGGGGAGTTCGCCGACCTTGGCGCCCTTGGTCACGCTGTCGGTGACCATGTTCGTACCGACCGACGGGAAGTCCGCGACCTTCGTGGCGATGCCGTTGTTGAGCGGGTCCACCCCGGTGTTGGCCAGCGGGTTGACCTGCAGGTTCTTGATCGGGTCGGTCACCCCGGCCAGCGCGGCCGGAACGTCCAGCTCACCCGCCTGGGCCCCGCCCGTGGCCAGCGCGAGGGCCGCTCCGGCCATCGTGAGGGTGAGGCCTGCGGTGCGCAGGACCGACGAGGAGGCTGCGTGACGTGCCATGGAATTCCACCTGTGGTTGCGTCTGCGGTCGTAGTCGCGTGCGCACGCAGCGTAGTTGATGCGTGATCCTGGATACCAACCGGCCACCGGGAGGACCCCCTGCGCGGGTTAATGGTTCACACTGGTGTCCCGTGAGCTGTTCTTCTCCCTCCCCGACCCGAGTCGTCCTGCTGACCGGTCCGTCGGGCTCCGGAAAATCCTCGCTGGCCGCGCGCTCCGGGCTGCCCGTGCTGCGCCTCGACGACTTCTACAAAGAGGGCGACGACCCCAGCCTTCCGCTGGTCGACGGCAGCTCCGACATCGACTGGGACTCCCCGCTGTCGTGGGACACGGACGCGGCGGTCGCGGCCGTCGCCGAGCTGTGCGCCGGCGGCCGGACCGACGTGCCGGTCTACGACATCGCCACCAGCTCGCGGACCGGGTCCGAGACCCTGGACATAGCGCGCACCCCGCTGTTCATCGCGGAGGGCATCTTCGCGGCGGACATCGTGGCCCGCTGCCAGGAGCTGGGGCTGCTGGCCGACGCGATCTGCCTGCGCGGCCGCCCGTCGACCACCTTCCGCCGCCGCCTCGCGCGGGATCTGCGCGAGGGGCGCAAGTCGGTGCCGTTCCTGCTGCGCAGGGGCTGGCGGCTGATGCGGGCCGAGCGCGGGATCGTGGCGCGGCACACCGCCCTGGGCGCGTACGCCTGCGCCCGGGACGAAGCCCTCGGTCCAGGTCCGGGTTGCGGCGCAGCAGCTCCCGGATCGCCTTGACGACGAGGTCGTCGGCCCGGGTCTCGTGGTAGATGCCCTTCGGGC
>NZ_JBEOXE010000094.1:0-25468 GCF_040296485.1 Streptomyces sp. NPDC002138
GGCCAGCGCCCGCGCCCGCCCGCCCCGGGCCTCCGCCTGCGCGGGGTCGGTCCGCAGGGCGCCCTCGAACATCCGCAGCGCCTCCCCGGCGTCCCAGGCCCCGGCCCGGGCCCGGCGCCGAGCGGGCGGTCAGGTGCCGACGTACGCCGCGAGGTGCTCACCGGTGAGGGTGCCGCGGGCCGCGACGAGGTCGGCGGGCGTGCCCTCGAAGACGATCCGGCCGCCGTCGTGGCCTGCGCCCGGGCCGAGGTCGATGATCCAGTCGGCGTGGGCCATGACCGCTTGGTGGTGCTCGACGACGATGACCGACTTGCCGGAGTCCACGAGCCGGTCGAGCAGACCGAGCAGCTGCTCGACATCGGCGAGGTGGAGGCCGGCGGTCGGCTCGTCGAGGACGTAGATCCCGCCCTTCTCGGCCATGTGGGTGGCCAGCTTGAGCCGCTGGCGCTCACCGCCGGACAGGGTGGTGAGCGGCTGGCCGAGGCTGAGGTAACCGAGGCCGACGTCGGCGAGCCGGACGAGGACGGCGTGCGCGGCCGGCGTACGGGCCTCGCCGCTGCCGAAGAACTCCCCGGCCTCGGTCACCGACATCGCGAGCACCTCGCTGATGTCGCGGCCGCCGAGGTGGTGGTCGAGGACCGACGCGTCGAACCGCTTGCCCTCGCACTCCTCGCAGACGCTGGCGACGCCGGCCATCATCGCCAGGTCGGTGTAGACGACCCCGGCGCCGTTGCACGCGGGACAGGCGCCCTCGGAGTTGGCGCTGAACAGCGCCGGTTTCACCCCGTTGGCCTTGGCGAAGGCCTTGCGGATCGGGTCGAGCAGTCCGGTGTACGTCGCCGGGTTGCTGCGGCGCGAGCCGCGGATCGCGCCCTGGTCGACCCGGACCACGCCCGCGCCGGGCGGGATCGAGCCGTGCACGAGCGAACTCTTGCCGGAGCCCGCCACCCCGGTGACGACGGTCAGCACCCCGAGCGGGATGTCGACGTCGACGCCCTGGAGGTTGTGCGTGCGCGCGCCGCGGATCTCCAGCGTCCCGCCGGGCCGCCGGACCGTCTCCTTGAGGGCGCCGCGGTCGTCGAAGTGGCGGCCGGTGACGGTGCCGCTCGCCCGCAGGCCCTCGACGGTCCCTTCGAAGCAGACGGAGCCGCCGCCCGCCCCGGCGCCGGGGCCGAGGTCGACGACGTGGTCGGCGATCGCGATGGTCTCCGGCTTGTGCTCCACGACGAGCACGGTGTTGCCCTTGTCGCGCAGCCGCAGCAGCAGGCCGTTCATCCGCTGGATGTCGTGGGGGTGCAGACCCGTGGTGGGCTCGTCGAAGACGTAGGTGACGTCGGTGAGCGGGGATCCGAGGTGGCGGACCATCTTGACGCGCTGCGCCTCGCCGCCCGACAGCGTGCCCGACGGCCGGTCGAGCGAGAGGTACCCCAGCCCGATCTCCGTGAACGAGTCGAGGGTCTGCCGCAGCGTGGCGAGCAACGGCGCCACCGAGGGTTCGTCGAGGCCCCGGATCCATTCGGCCAGGTCGCTGATCTGCAGGGCGCAGGCGTCGGCGATGCTGATCTTCTTGATCTTCGAGGACCGGGCGGCCTCGCTGAGCCGGGTGCCGTCGCACTCGGGACAGGTGGTGAAGGTGACCGCCCGGTCCACGAACTCCCGGATGTGCGGCTGCATCGCCTCCCGGTCCTTGGAGAGCATCGACTTCTGGATCTTGGGGATCAGTCCCTCGTAGGTGAGGTTCACTCCCTCGACCTTCACCTTCGTGGGCTCCCGGTAGAGGAAGTCCTGCATCTCCTTCTTCGTGAACTTGGCGATGGGCTTGTTCGGGTCCAGGAGGCCGGACTCGGCGTAGACGCGCACGGTCCAGAAGCTGTCCGACTTCCAGCCGGGGATGGTGAACGCGCCCTCGGCGAGGGATTTGGAGTCGTCGTAGAGCTGGGTGAGGTCGATGTCGGAGACCGCGCCCCGGCCCTCGCAGCGCGGGCACATGCCGCCCGTGCGGTGGAAGGTCGCCTTCACCGTCTTCTTGGCGCCGCGCTCGACGGTGATGGCACCGCTGGCCCGGACCGAGGGGACGTTGAAGGCGAACGCGCCGGGCGGCCCGATGGTCGGCTTGCCGAGCCTGCTGAACAGGATGCGCAGCATCGCGTTGGCGTCGGTGGCGGTGCCGACCGTGGAGCGGGGGTCGGCGCCCATCCGCTGCTGGTCGACGATGATCGCGGTCGTCAGGCCCTCCAGCACATCGACGTCGGGGCGCGCCATGGTGGTCATGAAGCCCTGGACGAAGGCGCTGTAGGTCTCGTTGATCAGCCGCTGCGACTCCGCGGCGACCGTGCCGAACACCAGCGAGCTCTTGCCCGAGCCGGACACGCCGGTGAACACCGTCAGGCGGCGCTTGGGGATCGCGACGCTGATGTCCTTGAGGTTGTTCACGCGCGCGCCGTGCACCCGGATCAGGTCGTGGCTGTCGCCGCCGTGCGGCGCGGGCGACTGCGCGTCCGCCGTCGTGGCCTTGCTCATCGTCTCTCCATGTCTGCTGCGTCGGCGCGGTCGCGGCAACGGTCCACTGCCCGGCCGGCCCTTCGTCTGTCCGGCCGGGCTTCTGTCTACCCGATCCGGGATGCCGTGCGGAACGGGCGCGGAGCCCGCCGCCGCCAGGCCGTCTCTTCCGGATCTTGCCCGGCCTGCGTCGCCCGGCGCCGCGCCTCGCGGCGTTGTCGGGGCGCCCGAGTACTACCCGCGCGGCTGGGTGAAGCGCAGCATGTTGCCGGCGGGGTCGCGGAACGCGCAGTCCCGGACGCCGTACGGCTGGTCGATCGGCTCCTGGAGCACCTCGCCCCCGGCGGCGCGGATGCGCTCGAAGACGCCGTCGCAGTCCTCGGTCGCGAAGATGACGCCGCGCAGGAGGCCCTTGGCCAGCAGTTCCGCCATCGCCTGCCGGTCGGCGGCCGAGGCGTGGGGGTTGGCGAGGGGCGGTTCGAGGACGATGTTCACGTCGGGCTGGGACGGCACGCCGACCGTCACCCAGCGCATGTCCTTGGCCCCGACGTCGGCGCGCACCTCCAGACCGAGTACGTCCCGGTAGAAGGCGAGCGCCTTGTCGTGGTCGTCGACGGCGATGAAGCACTGCGAGAGTGTGATGTCCATGTGCTTCACGCTAGGCGTGGGGGGCCCGCCGGTGCTTCTCCATTCCTGACCGATCGGGTCCGGGTCCCGCCAGGGCGCCGGGTCCGGGTCACAGGCCCGCTTCGAGCCGCCTCATCATGATCTCCGCGGCCTCCGGATCCGCTTCGAGGGCGGCGAGCATCTTCCCGCCGGTCCTCTTCAGCCCGGGGCCGAGACCGATGCGGTAGTCGAGGGCCTCGACGTACGTCCCCTGCCGCGTGGGGCGCGTCGCGGCGAAGAACTCGACGACCCCCTTCTGCTCCCCTTCGCTGAGGGTGTTCCACTCGTCCCCGCACGCCTTGGCCAGGGCGACGAGACAGGCGCCGTAGAGCCGGGCGTCGCTGCCGTGCCATTCGTACCGGAGCCAGGCCTCGCGGTCACCGCCGATCCATTTCCGCTGAATCGATCCCTCGTCCTTGCGGTTCCTGCCGAACATGTCGCTCCCCTTCCTGTTGCCCCCGATGCTGCTGTTCGCGCGGGGCGGGGGACAGGGCGTACCACCGGCCATATGTGACCGGTCGTCACGGTAGGCTCGCCGTCGGCCGTGCTCAGGGGCAGAGGGGTGTTCACGTGACGGATCAGCTCGGCGGTGTGCTGCGTCGGCTGCGCGCCCGGGCGGGGATGACCCAGGAGCAGGTGGCGGAGCGGTCCGGCGTGAGCGTGAGCACCATCCGCCGGCTGGAGAACGGCCGGGCCCGCGATCACCGGCTGGGGACGCTGAACCTGTTGGCGGACGCGCTGGAGGCCGGGGCCGAGGACCGCCGCCTGATGGCGGCCTCGCTCAAGGGAGCCCGGACCGCACCGGCCGCCGAACCGCAGCCGGAGCCCCAGCCGCAGCCGGAGCGGCCTGCCGAACCGCCGTCTCCGCCGGCGCCGCACGCATCGCCGCCGCCGGCGCGTGGTGCGCTCGCCGACGCCGCCGAGGAACTGGCCCGGGAGGTACGGCGCCGCTGGCAGCGCGAGGAGGAGAACCGCCGGGTGCACGATCCGTACCCGCTCCCGGTGCGGTGGCAGCGGACGCCCGCCCGGCTGACGGACGGTTCGGAGAACATCGAGCGGGTGCAGCCGGGTGAGTCGCCGGACGGCCTGGACCTGAGCGGGGACCTGCGCAGCGTGGCCGAGGTCTACCGGCGGATACCCTCCGGTCGGCTGGTGGTGCTCGGGCGGGCCGGTTCGGGCAAGTCGATCCTCACCATCAGGTTCGTCCTGGACTTCCTCCGGGCCCCGGCTCCCGCCGACCGGGTGCCGGTCGTCTTCAGCCTCGGCTCCTGGGATCCGACGGCCGTCGCGCTGCGGGACTGGCTGGTCGAGCGGCTGCTCCGGGACCACCCGTACCTGAACCGCAGGGTCCCCAGCGGGTCGACCCTCGCCGCGGCCCTGGTCGACGCCGACCTCGTACTCCCGGTCCTGGACGGCTTCGACGAGATCGCGGAAGGGCTGCGGCCCGAGGCGCTCCTGGCGCTCAACGCCGTATCGCTGCCGCTCGTACTGACGAGCCGGCGCGACGAGTTCGCGGAGGCCGTCGCAGCGGCCGGGTCGCCCCTGGTCTGGGCGGCCGGCATCGAACTCACCGACCTCACCCTCGACGACCTGGCCGCCTACCTGCCCCGGACGGCCCGAGGCGCCGGGACCGGCGCCGGATCCGCACCGGAATCCGCACCCGCACCCGTGTGGGAAGCCGTCCTGGAGGAGCTGCGGGACGGCGGCACCGAGGCGAGCGCGAACCTGGCCGGGGTGCTGACCACCCCGCTCATGGTCATCCTGGCGCGGACGATGTACAGCGAGTCGCCCGGCCGGGACCCGGCGGAGCTGCTGGATTCCGCGCGCTTCCCCACCGGCGGCGCCGTCGAGGACCACCTGCTGGCGGGCTTCGTCCCCACCGTCTACCGGCGCCGCGTCCCCGAGCGGGTCCCCGGGGGCTACCGCCGCCGGGAGCGGAACCGGTCGCCGGAGCACGCCGAGCGCTGGCTCGGCTACCTCGCCCACCACCTCGTCCACCTCGACCGCGACCGGCAGGACCTCGCGTGGTGGCAGATCGGTGACTCCGTACGGCTCGCGGTCCGCGTCCTGTGCGTCGTCGTGGTCACCGCGCTGTGCGTCACCGCCTCCGAGTGGCTGATCGGTCTCCTGGTCTCCCCCATGGCGCTCCCGCTGATCCTCCTGCGGGGAGCCCTGATGGGGCTGGTCGCGGGTCTGGCCTTCGGCTGCGTGTACGGCGGCATGGCCGCCCTCGGGGTCGGCATCTTCGAGCCGTCCCACGTACGGCTACGGCTGCCAGGGGGCCGCCGCGGCACCGGGAGCGCCACCGCCGCGGGCGCCGCCCCCCGTCTCGGCACCGGCCGCGGGCCGGTCCGTACGTCCTCCGCCCGGTTCGCGACGGTTCTGCTCGGCGCCTTCGTGATGGGCGTGGGGTGCGCCTGCGCCCTCACCCTGGAGCGCGCCCTGCTCGACGGGATCCCGCTCACCCATCCCGAGGTGATCGAGGGCACCTTCATCAACATGCTCGCCTTCGGGCTGATCTTCGGCGCGGGCGCCGGGCTGGTCTTCGGGTTCCTGGCCGTGTTCGAAGTCCCCCTGGACATCGCCTCGGCGGCCACCCCGGTCGGTCTGCTCGCCTCGAACCGCGCGACAGTGACCCGGCAGGTCCTGGCCCTCGCGCCCCTGCTCAGCATCGCGATCGCCCTCTGCGGGAGCCTGATCGTCGGCCTGCTCCAGGGGATCGTGGGGCCGCTGAACTGGAGCGTGCTGGACGGGTTCTTCATCGGGGCGGTCGCCGGGCTCGGCGGGGCGCCCGCGTACGCCCTCTCGTTCACCGCGTGGGGACAGTGGATGGTCCTCTCCCGGTTCTGGCTCCCGCTGACCGGACAGCTGCCCTGGGACATGGTCGCCTTCCTCGACGACGCCTATCACCGGGGCGTACTGCGCCAGACCGGCGCGGTCTACCAGTTCCGCCACCTCCGGCTCCAGCATCACCTCGGTCATGCGTTCCGGCAGCGACAGACCAGGAGCTCATCCCGATGGGCGGACCTGCGGTGACGGCGGCGAAGGCGGCCGCCGACGGGCGGCCCGGCGCCGGGGACGAGGTCTTCTCGCCGCCGCGCGACAGCCCCCTCGGCCCGGAGCCGTACCTGGACCGCCACGTCGACACCGGCGGGGAGCGTCAGGGCGTCGTCGAGGGGTGAGGCACTCCCCCGGCGGCGGTCCGCGCCGGCCGGTCGGCCGCCCTGAAGAGGGCGTGGAGCAGGACCGCCGCCAGGGTCCCCGCCACCACCCCGGAGCCGAGGACCGTACGGACCCAGCCCGGGAAGCCGCCGTAGAGGTTCGGGGCGAGGATCGGGAGCAGGCCCACGGCCAGGGCGAGGGACGCGACCATCGACTGACTCCCCTCCCCCAGTTCGGCGCGCGCGAGCATCCGCACGCCCATCAGGGCGATGACGGCGTAAACGACGAGCGCGGATCCCCCCACGACCGCCGGGGGCAGGCCCGCGACCGCCCGGGACAGCGGGGAGAGCAGCCCCAGGACGATGAGCAGAGCTCCGGCCGCGGCGGTGACGTAGCGGCTGCGGACCCCGGTCAGGCGGCTGATGCCGATGTTCTCGGAGCTGGTCACCATCAAGGACGTCCCGAGCACCCCGGCGAACAGCGAGGTCAGCGCGTCGGCCCGGGCGACCTTCGGGACGTCGCGGCCGGTGTCCGCCGCGCGTCCGACGGTCTCGCTGTTGAGGACGGTCTGGCCGGTGATCTCGGCGAGGGTGGTGAGGCTGAAGACGAGCAGCGGCAGGGCCGCCACGAGGTCGAACCGCGGCGCCCCGTAGGGGAAGAGGTGAGGTACGGAGAAGCCGCTGCCCGTGACGGGTGAGTAGGTCCCGAGCCCCGTCGTCACGGCGAGCACGGTTCCGGCCGCCATGCCGATGAGGACCGCGCTCTGGCGCCAGACGCCGCGCAGGAGGAGGTACGCGGCCAGGGTCACCGCCACCGTGAGGCCCGCCAGGACGACGGCGCGCGGCGCCGGGTTCCCGGTTGGTCCGCCGATGAGCTGGGCGGCGACGCGGATCATGGCGATCCCGATCAGCAGCACGGTGACGCCCATGACCAGGGGCGGGAAGAGCCGCACGATCCGGGCGTACAGCGGGACCACCGCCAGGAGCAGCGCGGCGGCCATGAGGACGGATCCGGAGGCGACGGCCGGGCCGTGGTCCTTGGCGATCTGGAGGAAGAGCGCGGTCGCGGCGCCGCCGGGGAGCATGACGAAGGGCAGCCGCGCGCCGAACTTCCAGACGCCGAGGGACTGCAGCAGCGATCCGGCGCCGGAGAGGACGAGGACCGAACTGAGCAGTGCGGCGGTCGCCGCGGCGCTCAGCCGCAGGGCGCCGGCGGTGAGGAAGACGGTGGAGACGGGGGCGGCGGCCATGGCGAGGACGTGCTGGACGGCGAGCGGTGCGAGGCGCCGGACGGGGATCCGCTCGTCGGCGGGATCGGGCGCCGGGTTCGGCGCGGGCGGTCTCGCGGGGGCCGGCGTGAGCCGCTGGGGCTGCGTGGGCTGCGTACTCATGAGCCGTTCTCCAGCCAGGGCAGTTCCTCGGCCGCGTAGCGGTAGGCGCGGAAGACCGCGTTCGGCTCGGCGGGGAAGAGACCGCGGACCTCGGCTTCGTCGTAGCCGCCGAACTGGGGGACGACGTACTCCCAGACCAGCGTCCCCTCGGCGGTGACCTCGAAGAGCCGCCCCGCCGGGGAGTCGGTGACCAGCGTGTTCCCGTTCGGGAGGCGTTGCGCGGAGCCCATGAAGGGGGCGAAGAACGACTCCTTGGCGGGGTCGTGGTACTCCCAGACGATCTTCCCGGAGCCGCGGTCGATCTCGATCACCCGCGAGTACGGGACGTCGTGCCCGGGGCGGAACACCCCGTTGTCGAAGACCAGCAGGTTCCCGTCCGCCAGCTCGGTGGGGTGGTGCTGCTGGGAGACGGTGCCCGGCTCGGTGCGCCACAGGATCTCGCCGGTCGCCCGGCTGATGACCACGACGGCGGAGACGCTGCGGAGGCTGGCGAGGACGTTGCCGTCCGCGAGCGGGACGACGGAGTTGATCAGGGGCCAGTGCTCTCGGGCGTAGTCGGGGTGCAGCGGGTACGCGTCACGGTCCAGGTGATCGGCCGCGCGCCAGGACCACACCTCGGCCCCGTCGGCGTCGACTTGTTTGATCGTGTCCGCCCACACCGTGCCGTTCGCCTCGGAACCGGCCACTCCGCCCTGGACGGCGGCCGCGTCCCGGCCCGTCAGCGGTTCGAGGGCGGTGTAGAGGATGCCGCCGTCGTCGAGGTGGTGGGCGTCGTGGTGCTGGAGCGGGTCACGGTGTTCGCGCAGCACCGTCCCGTCGGGCCCGTAGACGCCGAGCACGCCGCCCCGGTACTTGTGCCACATCGGGAACAGGGCCTCCTGGCCGGGCAGGACCCCGTTGTAGGCGAGGTCGCCGCCGGGGAGGATCCGCGCGTGGCGGCCGGGGCGGTACGGCAGCTTCCAGGTGTGGACGCTCTCGCCGCGCAGGTTCACCAGGTACACCTCGCCGCCGCCGGTGAGCGGGGCGTAGAGGGTGAGTCCCTCGAAGGCGCCTTCGGGATCCAGGGCGATGAGCCCGGTGCCGCGGCGGCGGCGCTGATTCTGGTCGACGGTGGGCACGACAGCCTCTCCTCAAACTTTCTTTGACTCTCTCGAACAAGTTCGACGGTAGAGGCGTCGTGTGTCAGCAGTGTGACGGGCGTACGAAACGTCGCCCGGCCGCGCGTAAGGTGACCCGGGGAGGGCAGCGATCATGAAGGAAACACCAGCGGCGGGCGACGCGGGGAGCCCGGGACTCGGCGGCGCCGTGCGCCGCCGTCGGCGGGCCCTCGATCTGACCCTGGCCGCCGTGGCGGAGCGCAGCGGCCTCTCCGTCCCGTTCCTCAGCCAGATCGAGAACGAGCGCGCCCGGCCCAGCATGCGCTCGCTCCAGCGCATCGCGGACGGCCTGCGGACCACCGCCGTCGAACTGCTCGCCGCCGCCGACGCCGGCGACCGGCGCGTCGACGTGGTCCGGGCCCGGGACGACGCGGGCCTGGCCTCCGACGCGGGGGTACGCCCGCTGGTCCGCGGGCACCATCAGATGCACGCCCTGGAGTTCACCGGCGCCCAGCACGCCGACCGCGCATTCCAGCACCAGGGCGACGAGTTGATGTACGTGGCGGACGGCACCGCCGAGGTGGAGGCGGACGGGCGGACCTACCGCCTCGAGCGGGGCGACACCCTTTACCTGACGGGCGGGGTGCTCCACCGCTGGCGGGCGACGAGCTCCGGCACCCGCGTGCTGCTGGTGTCCGTCTCGGACCGGCCCGCGGGCGGCTGAGCCGCCGGGACCGTCGTGGTGCGGTCCCGGCGGCTCCTGGAATCAGTGCGCCCCGGCCTTCTCGGCGGCCTGCCACAGCGTGGTGTTCCCCTGGAGGATGACCGCGTCGCCCGAGGGGCGGACCAGCAGGCGGGCGCCCGGGTGGCCGGCGGTCTTGGAGGACCAGCTCACTTCCCCGGCCTCGGTCAGGACGCTCAGCTCACCGTCGGCGGAGAACCGCGCCTCGGCGCCCGCTCCGTCGGTTCCCGCGCTCCACACCCCCCGGCCGTCGCCGTCGCGCAGGACGAGGTCGCCGCCCTTCTCCAGACTCAGACGGACCGCGCCCGCGTCCAGGACGTCCCCGGGCCGCAGCACGGTGCCCGGATGGACCTCGATGTTGGTGTCGAGCCTGCCCGCGGCCAGGGCGCGCAGGGTGGGGATCGAGGGGGTGAAGGAGTAGACGGTGCCCTCGGTGCGGACGTACCGGTGGAAGGCGAGGGTGGTGGCGCGGCTGCCGGTCTCCGAGGAGCATTCGAAGGCCGCGGCGGAGCCGGTCCCGATGACCGGGTCGACGCCGGGGACCGGATGGCGGCCCGGCGGGAAGTCGGCGTTGTTGATCCAGCGCTTCGCGATGAACTCGAACTGCTCGACGAGGTCGGCCTGGTGGCTGATGAAGAGCAGCCCGCGCGCCGCCTCTCCGGCCGAGGCCGCCCGGGCGCGGGAGTCGTCACCGGCGCCGCCACCACCGTCACCGCCGCCGGGCAGGTGGGGCGGGCCGAAGGGGATGCCGCGCCGGATGATGCGGCGGGAGTCGAGGGCGGAGGCCGGCAGGGGCGGGCGTCCCGGGGCCGGGGTGAGTCCCGCGCGGGGGTTGCTCTTGCGGATGTGCGAGAACAGGGGCGTGGTCCAGCCCTGCGGGTCGTCGTGGAAGTCGAGGAAGCCGTCGATGTCCTCGCCGGGCAGCGGGACGCGTTCGGCGGCGGGGCAGCTGGCGACCGGCGCGCCGTGGGGCCAGCGGCCGACCATACGGGCGGCGAGCCAGGTCGGGTCCGCGTCGGCGGGCGCCGCGCCGGACCTCTTCAGCTCGGCGAGGCACTCGCCGGCCTGCTGCCACCAGCCGGGGACGTCCTGGGCGAGGCGCCGTACGACGTGGAACGAGCCGCCGGTGGCCCACACGGGCAGTCCGGCCGGGCGGTGGTCGACGCGTTCGTGCCCGACCAGGAACTCGCCGGCCGGGAGCAGCCTGGTCCCGGGCTTGCCCCGGACGGCCGCCGCGTTCGCGGGGTCGGGCGAATCGAAGCCGCGGACGCCGGGCTGGCTGATCGCGTCGAGGAAGCCGAAGTGCTCGTGTCCGCGCAACGCGCCGGGCAGGGTCGCGCCGTCCTGGCGGAAGACGACCTCGGCCCCGGCGCCGTCGAGGGAGCGCCGGTGCCGGGCGACGGCCCCGGCCAGGCTCTTGGGGTCGTCGGCGGCCAGCGTGAGGACGGCGTGTACGTCGTCAACCGCGGCCCCGAAGAGCCAGGCGTCCGGGGCGCTGTCCCCGGTGTCCCCGAGCTGCTCGGCGCGGGCGGCGGCGCCCTCACGGAAGGCCTCGGCGGTGCTGCCCGCGGGGACGGCGGGGAAGGGGTCCTTGCCCGCGAGCACGCGCAGGCCCGGGTGGGTGAGGCTCAGGCCGGTCCACAGGACGGACATCGTGGAGGGGTCGACTCCGTGCCGGAGGTGGCGCGCGGCGCTGAAGTCGCTGTTGAAACGGGTCACCTGATCGGTGGTCGACAGTTCGGGAACGAGCCGCTCGAGCCAGCCGCGGCCCTTCGGGGCCTCGTGGAAGTGGATGAGGAGCAGACAGACGTGGTCCTTGCGGAAGCCCGCGAGGACGTCGCCCTGGGTGGTGGTGTCGACGCGCAGGGGCAGGGCCTGCGCCGCGGCCCGTGAAGCGGCGGGGGCGGCGGGCCCGGGTGCTGGTGCGGGGGCGGTGGTGACGGGGGCCGCCGTCGCCGTGGCGGCACGGGCGCCGACGGCGAGCACGGCCGCGGCTCCGGCCCCGGCCCGTACGACGTGGCGGCGGGTGGGGTGGGGCGGGGAGGGCGGGCTCTGCAAGGTGTCCTCCGGGCAGGGAGTGGGTGCCCGCCGGGCGACGCCGGGCAGGCGGGCTGGGCAGCAGCCGATGATCGACACCCTGGCTGATCGGAGGGGGACGCGCGAGGCAGGCACACCGATGGGGTGACGGAGCGTCGGCTGACGGTCCGCCAGGCGGGCGACGGCGGGGCGTCGCTGCCGGGCGCGTCGGCCGCGGCGAGCGGGGCGGGCGGCACGGGCACGGCGGGTACGCGTCCGGCCCCCGGCGCGAGGGCCGGGGGCCGGACGGGTGGGACAGGTGGGATGAGTGGGACGGGTGTGCAGGGCGGGCGGGGCCCCGCTCAGCGGCGGTGCATCGTGTGCAGCGCCTCCAGCAGCACCTTCGGGTCGTGGCCGCCCTTGTAGACCGGCGGCGGACGCCGGTCCAGGTGGAGCAGCTCCGCGACCGCGGTCCAGGCGGTGCGCACGGAGTACTCGACGGTGAACACCACGTCGTCGGGGACCTCGGCGTACTGCCCGATGAAGGCCAGGTTGGTGGAGCCCTCGGGGACGACCCGCGGCCGGTCGCCGGCCTTGCGGACCAGGAACTGGCTGGTGATGTACGGCATCAGCGCGGGCCGCACGACCGACGATTCGAGGATCTGCTCGCTCTGCGCGAGGCGCAGGTGCCCGAGCACCTCGGTCAGGATCTCCCGGCCCGTGCACTGGGCCATCGTCTTGCCCACGTGGTCGCCCACCTTGTCGGGGAAGAGGGCGTAGCCCCACCAGACGTAGGTGTCGTCGGGCTGCTCGTGGAAGTGCGGCTGGTGGTTGAGGACGATGGTCAGCAGCCAGCCGGAGTCCTTGAAGGTGATCAGGCCTCCCTTGCCGGCCTCGCTGCCGGAGAACTCCTCCATGGCCTTGAAGAACGTGGGGTCCTCGGTGGTCACGGTGAAGGACCCCCAGGTCGAGTCCGCGACGGAGGAGTCGAAGACCGAGGGGTCGCCCAGGTGGGGGCGTTTGGCCGCGAGGGTGTGCCACAGCCGCCATGAGGCGTCCGGCGGCGAGGTGTCCAGGGCGGCGGGGGTGTCGGTGGACCCGAGGGTCGAGTTCGCGGTCATCGACCCGTTGGTGACGAAGACGAGGTCATCGGGCGCGAGGGGGATCCGCTCGGCCGCGCCGTCGCGCGTACAGGCGAGGGCGGTGGCGGTGATCCCGTCCCCGTCGGCCAGCTCCACGTCCGTGACGGTCGTGTTCAGGGTGAAGCGGACGCCCTTGCTCCGCAGCCAGGCCTGGAGCGGGCGCACGATCGAGTCGTACTGGTTGAAGCGGGTGCGGTAGATGCCCGACATGGTGTCGAAGGTCTTGAACAGGTGCACGAACCGGTTGAGGTAGCGCCGGAACTCGATCGCCGAGTGCCACGGCTCGAAGGCGAAGGTCGTGCACCACATGTACCAGAAGTTCGTCGTGAAGAACTCCGGGGCGAAGCAGTCGGAGATGCGCTTGCCGTCGAGGCGCGACTCCGGGGTGGCCACGCAGGCGACCAGGTCGAGCCGGTCGCGCTCGGAGAACCCCATGGACCGGGTGTCGACGGGCCGCCCGGTGGAGTCGACCAGACGGGCCTTGTCGTTCCACGCGAAGTCCTCGTGGAAGGCGAAGGTGTCCTCCGTGACCGAGGTGCCCGGCGCGTCCAGGGAGGGGATGGAGCTCAGCAGGTCGTAGGTGCACTCGAAGTGCAGCTCGAACATCCGCCCGCCGCGCATGGTGTACCCGTGGTCCGGGTCGCCCGCCGCGTCGAGGCTTCCGCCCGTACGGTCCTGGGCCTCCAGGACCGTGATGTCCTCGCCCGCGAAGGCACCCTCCCTGATCAGCAGCGCCGCCGCGGACAGGGACGCGATGCCCGCGCCCACCAGATAGGCCTTGGCCACTACGCGTCTCCGCTCGTCCCGGCCGCCCGGCCCCGGTCGGCCGCGCGGTCACTGTGCCAACCCAACAGCCCCCGCGGCCCCTCGCAACCCGGGTGCGCCATTGGGTGCGGACCGGGTCAGCGGGAGCGCGCCCTGGGCGGGGGCTGGAAGACCGCGTCCCGCACGCGCTCCGACCCCGGCCGCCCTGCCGACCGGCCGCCCTGCCGCCCTGCCGCCCGCACTGCCCGTACCACCGCGTGACGTGGCGGACGTATCGGCAACAGCCTCTGCATCAGCGGGACTTCGACAGGAGACAGGGCGCGGGGAGCAAGAGAGGGGAAGAGGGAACACCTTTACCTGCCGCTGATGGCATGCCCAGGTCAAATCTGCCAGGCTTCCGCCTGCGTCCCCTGACCCAGGGGGACGTGCCAGACATCTCACCCCAGCGATCGCGCGAGCGATGCGCGCAGCCCGCGGCTGCCCACCGGCCCACCCAAGCCCGGCCGGGCCGCCACCGAGCAGGCCGGAATCCCGGCCGTCTCAAAGGAGTTCCGTGTGAGACCGACCCCCCACAAGACCCTCGCCGCGACCGCACTCGCCGTCGCGGCGCTGACCGCCGCCACGCTCTCCGGCACCCCGGCCGCGGCCGCACCCCGGACGGCGCCCGTGGCAGCCGCCTGCACCCCGGCCCAAGTGGTCGCCAACGGCGGCTTCGAGAGCGGCACGTCGCCCTGGACCCAGTCGCAGACCGGCATCATCACCAACCGCACGGGGCAGGGCGCCCACGGCGGCACCAGTTTCGCCTGGCTGAACGGCGTCGGCAGTACGCACACCGACACGCTCTCCCAGAGCGTCACGATCCCGGCGGGATGCAGCACCGCCACTCTCACCTTCTGGCTGCACATCGACACGGCCGAGACCACCTCGTCCACGAAGTACGACAAGCTGACGGCGAAGATCGGCAGCACCACGCTGGCGACGTACTCGAACCTCGACAAGAACACCGGCTACGTACAGAAGTCGCTGGACGTGTCGGCGTTCGCGGGCCAGACCGTGACCCTCGCCTTCACCGGCACCGAGGACTCCAGCCTGCAGACGAGCTTCGTGGTCGACGACGTCGCCCTCGACACCTCCGGCGGCACCACGCCGCCCGGGGACTCCACCCGTACGCCGTCCGCGCCCTCCTACACCGTCAACCTCACCAGCAACACGAGCGGCACCGGCTGGACCGGGCATGAGAGCGCGACCTTCACCAACGCCTCGGCCACCGCGCTCAGCGAGGTGTACCTGAGGCTGTGGGACAACTACCACGGCACCTGCGCCGCCATGCCGATCTCGGTCACCAACGTCACCGGTGGCACGGCGGGCGCCCTCTCGGTCGGCTGCACGGCCCTCCAGATCACCCTGCCGACGCCGCTCACCCAGGGGCAGAGCGCCACGATCGGCTTCGACCTCGGCATCACGGTGCCCAGCGGCGCCGACCGGTTCGGCTACGACGGCGCCTTCAGCATGGTCGGCAACGCCCTGCCGGTGCTCGCGGTCAGGGACGGGGCGGGCTGGCACCTGGACCCGTACACCAACAACGGCGAGTCCTTCTACGCGCTGGCGTCCGACTTCAAGGTGACCCTCGACCACCCGAGCGGCCTGCTCGTACCGGCCACGGGCGGATCCGTCGACACCCCCGGCACCAGCGGCCGGACGATCACCACCGCCACCGCCACCAAGGTCCGCGAGTTCGCGTGGGCGGCCGGACCCTTCAGCAAGATCTCCGGCACCTCGGCGGCCGGGACCCCGGTCAACGTCTACTCCGTCTCGGGCATCAGCTCGGCCGACGCGCAGTCGATGCTGACCACCGCCAAGTCCGCCGTGGACGCCCACTCCGCCCGGTTCGGCGCCTACCCGTACGGCGAGCTGGACGCGGTAATCGACAACAACTACTGGTTCGGCGGAATGGAGTACCCAGGATTCGTCCTCGACCTGGTCAGCACCACCGCGCTGACCCACGAGATCGCCCACCAGTGGTGGTACGGCATCGTCGGTGACGACGAGTACACGAGCCCCTGGCTGGACGAGGCCTTCACCGACTACGCCACCGACCTCGCGCAGAACAAGACCGGCGCGAGCTGCTGGAACAGCGTCTCGTGGTCCGGTACGGCGGAGAAGATCACCAACTCGATGGGCTACTGGGACGCCCACTCGTCGCGGTACTCCACCGTCGTCTACGGCTACGGCAAGTGCGCCCTGCACGACCTGCGGCGCGTCCTCGGCGACGCCGTCATGGCCAAGCTGCTCAAGGACTACGCCGCGTCCCACTGGTACGGCGTCTCGACCACGGCCGAGTTCAAGGCGGCCGCCCAGGCCGTCACGGCCACGGACCTGACCTCGTTCTGGACCCAGCACCGCATCGACGGCTGATCCGCCGTCGCGCGTACCCCGCCTACCACCAGTAGGCGGGGTACTTCGGCGCCTTCGGCCGCACCCGCGAGGCGGCGCACCCCGCGCCCACCAGGAGCACGGTCGCGCCCAGCAGCAGCGGCACGAACCGGGTGGGCTCGGGGTGCTGCAGGACGACGATGACCGACGTGGCGACGGCCGGCGAGTGCGGCGTCCGGGCGGTCATGAGCACGGCGAGCGTGACACCGGCCGCCACGGCGGCCGCCCAGGCGCAGCTGCCCGCCACGGCGAGCACTCCGTACCCCGTGACGGCCCCCAGGAAGTGGCCGACGATCACGCTGCGCGGCTGGGCCAGGGGCAGCGTGGGGACGCTGTGCACGAGGGCGGCGCTGGCGGCCAGGGGCGGTATCAGGACGGGTTCGTGGATCATCGCGCCGATGGCGACCAGGCCGAGGAGTACGGCGGTCAGGGCGCTGGTGGTGTGCAGCGCGGCGAGGGGTCCGGGCCGCGCGGGGGCCTGCGCCCGTACGGTACGGCGGCCCGGCCCGGGGTCGGCCGGAGCAGCCTGCGGATGCGGATGCGGATGCGGGTGCGCGTGGGGCTCGGCGGTGGGGGCGTCGGCACGCATGGGAACGATCTCCGGGAATGACGGCCGGCAGGCCTGACGGGCGGGCGCAGGGGTGGAAACGGTCCGTGCCGCGCGGGCGAGCCATGTGATCCACAGCCGCTGTGACCTGGCACGCTCCCGGTCGGGGCGCACGCCATCCATCGGCGACTCTATCCGGCGGGCGGCCCGGGCGGCCGGGGAGGGTGTATGACTGACCGGACCCAGCTTCCGACACACGGGGGACAGACCCACATGGCGATGCCGACGCCGACGCCGAATCCACCGGGCGGGCCCGCGAGGGTCCTCGCCGATCTGGGATCGGTGGTCGCGGCCGCGGACCCGCAGACGGCCGGGGTGCTGTGGCGGCTGGCCGAAAACCCCCGGGGGCTGGACGCCAACCTCGTCCGGCTCCGGCCGGGCGCGGTCATCGCGGAGCACACCGACACCGTCCTCGACGTGCTGCTGATCGTCCTCGAGGGCGCCGGCGAGCTCGGCTCCCCGGGCGGCCGCGGCACCGCGCTGGGCGCCCGTACGGTGCTCTGGCTCCCCCGGAGCGCGCGCAGGTCCCTCCGCGCGGGTCCGGCGGGGATGCTCTACGTGACCGTGCACACCCGGCGCCCCGGCCTCTCCATCACCCCCGCTCCGGGCGTCGGCGGCCGAGCGGGCACAGCGGGCGTACCGGACACGGACGAGGGCGGCGAGGCGGCCTGCCTGCTGGACCGGGTCTGCCCGGACTGCGGCCGCATCGCCGGTGAACGGAGCGCCCTCTACTGCTCGCGCTGCGGCTCGCGCCTGCCGCACTGAGCCCGGGCCGCGCGCGACTCGTACCCACCGGTCCCCGCACAGGCGGGCTCTGACGGCCGGTCAATTCCCGTCCTTCGCGGAGGGAGATGGAGATATCCACGCTCCCCCGACTAAGCTGGTCGCGAGAGCCCGGATACCGCACCCCCGTCGGTATCCGGGCTCTCGTCGTGCCGTGCCGCCGCGCCGGAGCGCCGGCCGGCACCCCAACCGGGCTTCTTTCGGCCACCTGTTGGCCTGATTCCCCGCACTGCGCCGTCCGAGAAAAAACGGGGCTTCCCTCTCACGGGCCATCAACTATAGTTTAGGCCGGTCGAGAGGAAGCAGCACCGTGGAACCAGCAGACGAGCGTCCGGACACCGGGACGCCGGAAAGGTGCCCCGCACCCGTTCCGGGTCCGGGGGCGCCGTTCAGCGATCGCCTGAACTACCTGTTCGACCGCGTACGCCCGCCCGGCGCCAAGGAGTTCAGCAACGCCCACGTGGCCCGGACGATCTCCTCGTACGGCAAGGAAAGCTGCACCGGCGCGTACGTCGGCATGCTCCGCAAGGGCGAACGGACGCCGACCATCACGCTCGTCCCCCTCTTCGCCCGGTTCTTCGGCGTGGAGGCGGGCTACTTCGTCGAGGACGAGGTCACCCGGAAGGTGACCGACCAGTTCGAGCTGCTGCGCAAGCTCAGCCAGGCGGGCGTGAAGGAGATCGCCCTCCGCTCGATCGGTCTGTCCGCGAAGAGCCTCGGCAAGGTCCTCGAGGCGATCGAGGTGGTGCGGGAGCAGGAGGGGCTGCCCTCGACCGGTGAGAAGAAGCCGTGACACGCACCCGCAGCCGTCCGTCACGCACCCGTCCGCCGACACCGAGAGGAAGCCTCATGTGGCGACGCCGTCGCGACCGCCGCCCCGTCGCCGGAACCTCAGGAACCGCCGGAGCCATCGGAGCCGCCGAAGCCTTAGAGGTGGAGCGGCGCAGCCGGGCGTTCCTCGACGGGTTGCGGCTCCCCGCCGTCGACAGCGTGCTGGATCTGGTGCCGTTCATGGAGGAGCGGCTCGACCGCTCGATCAGGCTCATGCCCTTCACTCCCGACACCTCGGATCCGGACGCCCTCGACGCGTCGGCGCCCTGCGGGCTCTGGCTCGCCACCGAGTCCACGGACTACGTCTTCTACGACACCGGCATCAGCCGGCCGCACGCCGAGATCATCGTCGGCCACGAGTTCGCGCACATGCTCAGACGGCACCGCGGCAAGGCGTCGCTCTCCACGGGAACCCTCGGCGGCCTGATCACCGACATCGACCCGAGCACCGTGCAGCTCGTCCTCGGCCGGACCCGGTACGACAACCCGGAGGAGTTCGAAGCCGAGATGCTCGGCTCGCTCCTGCAGGAACACGTGAGCACGCCGCGCCGCGGCCCGCAGGACACCGACCCCATAGCCCGTACGCTGCTGCGCTGAACCGGATACGAGCCCGTGAAAGACATACTGCACCCTTTGTGCCTGCTGATCGCCGGGACGGGATTCCTCTTCCTCCTGCGCGACCTCGGCAAGAGCCGCCGCGACCCGGCGCTGATCGCCCTGGCGTTCACCTACGGCTTCTCCGCCCTCAGCTACGCCATCTCCCTCACCTGGGTGTGGGTGCGCATCGACAGCACGCTCGGTGTCACCAACATCGCCGTACCGCTGGCCCAGAGCTGTGTGGTCCTGGTCTTCGCGCTGCAGGCCACCGTCCTGGCCCACTGGTCGAAGCCGCTCGCCGCCGCCCGGCGCCGCGGCCGTCTGCTGCTCACCGCGGCCGCCGCCGTCATCCTCTGCATGGGCGTCCTGTTCGTCCTGCTCACGCCCGCGGCCCAGCGGCCCACCGACTTCTCGCTCTACTACGCCCACGACCCCTTCTTCCAGGCCTACCTGACGCTCTACATCGCGACCTACACCGTCGCCGAGGTCTATCTCACCCGGTCCTGCTGGAAGTACGCCCGTACCGCGGGCAGCCCGTCGATCGCCCGCGGACTGCGCCTGATCAGCGTCGGCGCCGTCATCACGCTGGGGTACAGCGCGATCCGGATCAGCGCGGTCTTCGGGGCGGTCTTCGGCTTCAGCGTGAAGTCGCTCGACCCGTACGCCTGGCTGTGCGGTGACATCGGGGCCGCCCTCACCCAGGTCGGCTACTTCCTGCCCACCCTGGCCCAGCGGACCGCCTCGGTGCGCGACTGGTGCACGGCGCACCTGCGGTACTGGCGGCTGCGCCACCTGTGGTCGGCGATGGACCGGGCCGACCCGGGCATCGCGCTGCGCCGCCCGGTCCGCCAGCGCGACGAGGTCCTGCGGGGCCGCCGCGCCGACTTCCCCCTGCTGCGGCGGCGCGTGGAGATCCGCGGCGGCCAGACGCTGCTGCGCCGCTACCTGGATCCGGCCGTCCGGGCCCGCTCCGAGGCCGGGCGCGCGGCGGAGGGCCTGACCGGTGCGCGGCTCGCCGCTGCCGTCACCGCCGACCAGATACGCGAGGCCCTCGCGCGGCACCACGCGGGGGAGCCGGTCGACGCCCCGGCCGACTACGCGGACGCGGAGCTTCCGCTGGCCACCCCCGAGGACGAACTGCTGCACCTCCAGCGGGTCGCCGCGTACTTCACGCCTCCGCCCGCGCCGGAAGCCTCCCTACCCCGCGACCCCCACAGCGCCCCGTCAGGAGCCCGCACGTGATGTTCCGCCGCACCCTGCTCATCGCTTCGACGGTCGTCGCCGCGACGGCCGCCATGACGTCGTCCGCGGACGCCCGGCCGCGCGCCGGGGCGAAGACCCCCCACCCGACCCCGCTGCACCTGGCTCCCGCCCACGAACAGCTCGCCGCGCTGCGCCGGGGCGCCGTCACCAGCCGCGCCCTCCTCCAGCAGTACCTGGACCACCACGACAAGGTGAACCCGGGGCTCACGGCGGTGGTCACCCTCGACGTCGACGGCGCGCGCGCCGCCGCCGACCGGGCCGACCGGCACCTCGCGCGGACCGGGCGCACCCTCGGGGCCCTGCACGGCCTGCCCATGACCGTGAAGGACGCGCTGGAGACCGCGGGCCTGCGCACGACGTGCGGATCGCCCGACCTCGCCGACCACGTGCCCGCCCGGGACGCCGACGCGGTGGCCCTCCTGCGCGCCGCCGGGGCCGTCCTGTTCGGCAAGACCAACGTGCCGGTCCTGTGCCAGGACATCCAGACCGGCAATCCCCTCTTCGGGACGACGAAGAATCCGTTCGCCGAGGACCGTACGGCGGGCGGCTCGTCCGGCGGCCCGGCCGCGGCCGTCGCCACCGGGCTGAGCGCCCTCGAAGTCGGATCCGACCTGGCGGGCTCGCTCCGGCTGCCCGCCGCCTACTGCGGTGTCTACGCGCTGCGCACCTCCCGCGGCGCGAGCCCGGTCGTGCCGACCCGCGGCCACATCCCGCGCCCGCCGGACTGGGCCACCAGCAGCGACATGCTGACCCTGGGCCCGGTCGCCCGTACGGCCGAGGACCTGGACCTCCTGCTGGACGTGCTCGCCGCACCGGCCCCGGCCGACGGCGCCGCCTGGAGGATCGACCTGCCGGCTCCGGCGAAGGCCCGCCTCGGCCAGTACCGCGTCGGCGTCTGGGCCGACGACGCCTATTGCCGTGTGGACGCCGCCACCCGCGCGCTCCTCGGCCGGGTGACCGGCCTGGTCCGCAAGGCCGGCGCCGAGGTCGACGAGTCGGCCCGGCCCGTGGACTTCGCCACCAGCGACCGGCTGTTCCAGCGGCTGCTGTACGCGACCTCGGCCGCGAGCGCGACGGACGCGGCGTTCGCCGCCGAGGTGGAGGCGGCGGCCACGATCCCGGCCGGTGATCCCGGCGGTCTGTACTTGCACGCGCGGACCATGCGGCACCGGGACTGGGCGCTCGCCGACGAGGCCCGCCAGCAGCTGCGCCGGGCGTGGGCCGACTACTTCACCCGGCACGACGTCCTGATCACTCCGGCCGCCCCGACGGCCGCCGTCCCGGACCAGACCTCCGTGCCCGTTCCCCAGCGGTTCATCACGGTGGACGGCGCGCGGCGGCCGTACTTCGACCAGACGAGCTGGATCAACCTCGCCGGACCGGTCGGCCTGCCCTCGGTCGTCCTGCCCGCCGGAACGACCGACGAGGGTCTGCCCCTCTCGGTCCAGGTCATCGGCCCCTACCTGGCGGACCGGACCGTGATCGCGGTGGCGAAGCTGCTCGCGCGGGTCCTGCCCGCACCCCCCACGGCCCCGGCGCTCCGCGCCTGACGGGCCCCCAGAACCGGGGCCGTCTCGCCTGACACGGGGGTGCAGACGGGACGGCCCCGCACCACGAAGAGGGTTCCGGAAGACCCGGGGCCCTCTTCGACCGTACGTGTCACGAACTGGGGGAATCATGAGGAGAACCATGTCCGCGGCCGGAGCCGCGGTCGCACTGGCGGGGCTGATGGCGGTGGCGGGACCGGCCGGCGCGGCCGAGCCGGGGGCGCGGGACGCCGCGGTGGGCGCCGCGTGCAGACCGGCCGTCAAGAAGCTGGCGGTCCTCGGGACCGGCAAGGCCACCCAGCCGTACGCGCTGGGCACCTCGGACCGGACGGTGGGCGCGTCGGACGACGTCCCCGCGTTCTGGGAGGGCACCCGTGTCTTCCGGGTGCCGCTGCCGGCCGGCTGGGCGAAGGGCAGCGTACGCGGGATCAACGCCAAGGGCCTCATGGTCGGAGTGCTGGACCGGGCGAACGACCAGGAGCACGTCCTGTTCGGCTACCGCAAGGGGGACCGGCAGGTGACCCTGCTGACCGCGCCCGCGCGGGGCCCGTACGCCGGGATCAGCGTCAACGACGCGGGGCGGATCGCCGGGTTCGACGGTCTGACGCCCAGGGAGTGGCAGGACGGCGCCCTGGTCCGCGAACTGCCGGTACCGCCGGGAGTGGACCCGTCGACCACGGTCCAGCAGGTCACCGGGATCAACAAGCGCGGTGACGTGCTCGGGCTCGCGAACGCGTACTACACCGACAGCTCGGGCCAGGAGATCTGGGAGAACTATCCGGTCGTCTGGCCCGCGGGCGGCGGACCGGCGTACGCGCTCCGGACCAGCGGACCGGCGTACATCAGCCGCTCCACCACGCTCGCGGGCATCGACGACCGCGGCCTGGTCGCGGCCACCGATGTCGACGCCTTCCACGGCGGGGCCCACGAGAAGGGATTCGTGTGGCAGGCGCCCTACGGCGCGGCGCCGACCGCGCTGCCGAAGCTCCCGGTGCGCGACGAACTGGAGGTGAAGGGAATCAGCCCGGCCACCGACCGGCTGGTGGGAACGGCCCGGACGTTCCTCGAGGGCAGCGAGCCGCACCCTTCCGTCCCGACCTACCAGACGGGTGCGGGACTGGTGAAGGCGCTTCCTGTCCCCCGCCGGGACATCGACGAGGGCCGGGCCTTCGCCGTGTCGGACGACGACCGGGTGGCCGGAACCATCTCCGGGAGCCCGGTGGTGTGGACCTGCGCGGGCAAGCAGGCCTACACACCGTGATGTCGACGTCCTGAAGCGGCACCTACCCGCCGCAGGACGCGAACGCCTCGCCGGAACCGCCGCCGCCGCGGTCCATGGGCTCCCTCGGGGGCCGGGTCAGCAGGCCGCTCTCCCCGGTGAACCGGGGCAGCTGCGCGCGCAGCGCCGGCGGCCCGAACAGCGCCACGCTCAGCAGGAGTTCCTCCGGCTCGCGCGCGGACGCCTGCCGGACCCGGGCGTGCTCGCGGCGCAGCCGGGCGAGCAGCGCGGTCCCGCGGCGGGTGCGGCGGGGCAGCGCCCCGAGGACCACGGCGACGGCGTCCGCGAGGAGCGCGAGGAACAGCCACGGCGCGGCCGTCCGGTCGGCGAGGGCCCCGGCGGGCGCCGCGCAGAAGACCGGCAGCAGGACCACGCGGACCGCGGCCATCCGCCGCCCCGACCGCATCAGCCCGGCCCGCTCCAGCTCCCGGGCCTCCCCCGCGGCGGCCCGCCGCACCCGCTCGATGTTCCGCAGGCGGCGCGGGTGCAACCGGCCGAAGAGCACGGCGTACTGCGCCCGCGCCAGGCCGGAGCTTCCCCGGGGCGGCGGTTTGCTGTCGTCGCGCCGGACCATCCGGCCCCGGACCGCTTCCACCGAGCCCGCCAGATACAGCTCCACCAGCGCCGTCTGCGCGGCGCCCCGGGCTCCCCCGCGCAGCAGGCCGATGCCCACGGGCGACGGCCGTTCGCGGCCCGGTTCGCGCACCGGCGGCGACCCCGGCCGGACCCTGATCAGGACGGCGGCGGCCACGAGCGACCAGGCGGCTGCCACGGACACTTCGGCGATCATCAGGCGTGGACCAACTCCCCTGCCGCTCGGCCGACGTGACGCCGAGACTACCCGGCAGGCGGAAGCGGCACCCCGGCGACCGGGTCGAGCAGCCGGGGGCCGTTGTTGCGGACGCTGTTGACCTCCGTGGACACCGCCCGCACCGCCAGGCGGCCGTCGGCCGGGGTGTGGAGCAGCGAGCGCAGCTCGTGGGTGTCGTGGTGGGCCGGATCGAGCCAGGTCCCGTAGTCGTCAGGGTGGAGGGCGAGCGGCATGCGCGGGTGCACGCGGCCCGCGGCGTCGGTGGCCTCGGTGGTGATGATCGTGCAGGTGGTGAGCCATGCGGCGGGATCGTCGGCGTCCGCGACGGCCGGGTCGCGCCAGAACTCGTAGAGCCCCGCCATCGCCATCGGGGCGCCGTCCTCGGGCGCGATGAAGTACGGCTGCTTGTACGCCTTCGCCCGGCCGGTGGCGGGGACGGGCTGCCACTCGTAGAAGCCGTCGGCGGGCAGCAGACAGCGGCGTTTGGTGAACGCCTTGCGGTACGCCGGCTTCTCGTGGACGGTCTCGACCCGCGCGTTGATCATCCGGGAGCCGACGCCCGGGTCCTTGGCCCACGAGGGGACCAGGCCCCAGCGCAGCGCCCGCAGCCGCCGCTCCACCGCGCCGCTCTCGCGGTCGGCGTGCGCGAGGACGGCCCACACGGGGTCGGTGGGCGCCACGTTCCAGCTCGCGGCGGGCGCCGCACCGGAACCGGCGTCCCAGTGGGCGTCGAAGATCCCGGCGAGGTCGGCCGGGGCACGGGTCGAGGCATAGCGGCCACACATGGCGTCCACTCTGCCACCCCGGTGCCTCCGGCCGCCTGCGCGCGGGGCCGGCCACCGGCCCGGCGGGCGCGCCGGGCCGCGTCAGGCGTCGTTCTGCCCACCTGCCGCCCGCCGGTATTCGGCGTTGATGCGCTGCGCCTCTTCCAGCTGGTCCTCGAGGATCACGATGCGGCAGGCGGCGTCGACGGCCATGCCTCCGTCCACGAGTTCCCGGGCGCGGGCGGCGATGCGCAGCTGGTAGCGCGAGTAGCGGCGGTGACCGCCCTCGGAGCGCAGCGGCGTGATGAGACGGGCCTCGCCGATCGCGCGGAGGAAGTTCGGCGTGGTGCCGAGCATCTCTGCGGCCCTGCCCATGGTGTAGGCGGGGTAGTCGTCGTCGTCGAGACGTCCGAGTGAGTTCTCTGCTGTCACTTTCACCTCGTGTAGGTAACGCGGATGACGCGTCGAGGGCCCCTCGCGCCGTACGGCACCGGGGCCCCGAGGGAAATTCAACACCATCTTCCGGACTGCGCCGCAGTCGGCTCTCGGTATCCGGGCGCTCGGCGTCCGGAACGGAGCGGGCCCGGCCCGGGCCCTGGCTAGAATCTGGGTTCATGTCGAACCCTGACGAACTGCTCGTTGCCATCGCCGCCAAGGTCGAGTCGGAGCAAAGCAATCAGATGTCACTGACCGTGGTCGCCGGTGGCGCCGTCATCACGGGGCGGCTCGCTCCCGAGGCCGTGTGGCGCCAGCGCGTCGTCGAAGTCCTCACGGACTCGGCCCGCCTCGGCCCCTTCGCGGGCCTCTTCGGCTCCCCCGGCGCGGACCGCGCCGGGGATCCCGGGGACACACCGACCCACCTGCACTTCCACGTCGCGAGGATCCTCCAGGGCAGCACCGGGATCCCCGAGACGGGCGGGATGTACCGCGTCGCCCTCGCCGATGTGAGCGCCTGGACCGTGGGCGACTTCAACTACTCCGACCACTGAGACCCGCGCGGTCCCGACCCGGAACCGGACCCGCACAGCACGAAGGGGGCCCCCGGGGGGGGGGGGGGCCCGGGGCCCCCCCCGC
>NZ_JBEOXE010000095.1:0-24523 GCF_040296485.1 Streptomyces sp. NPDC002138
AGTACGTCCAGTACGCGGGCTTCCGGCCGGCACACCGAGAGCACGCACCGGACGCCGCTCCTTCCCCACGGAGATCCATCAGACACCCCCTAGCCCCGCAGGGCTACGCTCGAGCCATGGCCGGCCGCTTCGATCCCCTCACCCGCTCCGCGATCCGCGGCGGCCGCACCGACGTCCCGCGCACCGACGTCCCGCGCCCCCAGGGCCCCGACTCCCAGGATCCCGCCCAGCCCGGGCCTGCGGATGCGGCCCCGGCCCCGGCCAAGGGGGCAGCCCAGCCCGGGCCTGCGGATGCGGCCCCGGCCCCGGCCAAGGGGGCAGCCCGGCCCGGCCTCAGCGCCACCCGTTCCGGCCCCAGCGCCACCCGGCCCGGCCCCAGCGCCACCCGGCCCGGCCCCACCGGCGCCGCCCAGCCCGGGCACGGGCCCGGGCATGGGCAGGGCCGGGAGCGGGTGTGCGTGGTGGAGGGGGGTGTCGACCTCGGGCTGACGTTGGGGCCGCTGCGGCGGGGGCCCGGCGACCCCACCTTCCGGACGACCCCCGACGGCTCCGTCTGGCTCGGCATCCGCACCCCCACCGGCCCCGCCACGCTCCGCGTGACCAAGACGGCCGCCACCATCACCGGCACCGCCTGGGGCCCCGGCACGGACTGGGCCCTCGCCCAGCTCCCCGCCCTGCTCGGCGCCGACGACGACCCCGCCGTCTTCGTCCCCCGCCACCGCCTCGTGCACACGAGCCACCGCAGCCGCCCCGGCCTGCGCCTGACCCGGACCGGGCTGGTCCTGCAGGCCCTGGTCCCCACGGTCCTGGAGCAGAAGGTCACCAGCGACGAGGCCTACCGCTCCTGGCGCCGCCTGGTCACCCGGCACGGCGAGCGCGCCCCCGGACCGCACCCGGACCTGTACGTGGTGCCCGATGCCCGCACCTGGGCCCTGATCCCGTCCTGGGACTGGCACCGGGCGGGCGTGGACGCGAAGCGCTCGGCCACCATCATCCGGGCGGCCCGCCTCGCGCCCCGCCTGGAGGAGGCCGCCGCGATGGACCTCCCGGCCGCCGCCGCCCGCCTGGAGGCCGTCCCCGGCATCGGCCCGTGGACCTCCGCCGAAACCCTCCAGCGCAGCAACGGCGCCCCCGACGCCGTCACCACCGGCGACCTGCACCTGCCGGGCATCATCGGTTACGCCCTCACCGGCGACCGCGGGGCCGACGACGCCGTGATGCTGGAGCTCCTGGCCCCGTACGCCGACCAGGGCGCGGGCCAGCGCCACCGCGCCGCCCGCCTGATCCTGCTGGCCGGCCGCACCCCGCCCCGCCGCGCCCCCCGGATGTACCGCAACGACATCGCCACGTTCTGACCGGGCGCCACCCCACAGGCAGCACCCACGGACGGCACCCCACCGGCACCCCACCGGCACCCATCCCCAGGCAGGGCTCACCGCACCTCGATGAACTCCTCCGCCACCCGCGCCGCCCGCTCCCGCGGAGCCCCGGCCGCGTGGCCGACGGCCACGGCGCCCATCGGGTCCCAGTCGTCCGGCAGCGCCAGCACCTCGCGCACCACGTCCCGGCAGAACATCGTCGAGGACACCCACGCCGAGCCGAGCCGTTCCCCGGCCAGCGCGACCAGGAAGTTCTGCACGCCCGCGCCCATCGCGACCACGAACATCTCCCGCTCGGCCGCGTCCCGCCGGGCGTGCCCGTAGTCGTGCGCGCCGTCCGTCACCAGGCACGGCACCACCAGGTACGGCGCCGCGCGCAGCACGTCCCCGCGCCGCACCCGCTTCGCGATCGACTCCGCGGACTTGCCGTCCCGCCGCAGGTCCGCGATCCACGCGTCCCGCATCGCGTCCAGCAGTTCCAGCCGAGCCGAGGCCGACTCCAGCAGGACGAACCGCCACGGCGTCGTGTGGTGCGGCGCGGGCGCGGTGACGGCCGCCGCGACGGCACGGCGTACGGCGCCGGGGTCGACCGGGTCGGCGGTGAACTCCCGCACCGTCCGGCGCCCGTGCACCGCTTCCCGTACCGCCTCGGAGGTCCCGAGCCGGAACATGTCGTCGGCGGGGGAGCGCACCAGCTCGCGCGCCGAGCCGCCCTCGGCCACCAGGTGGCCCAGGCCGCGCACGACGGCCACCGGCAGCCCGGTCGCCTTGCCCTTGACCAGGTCGCCGGCCGCGGCCAGCTCGTCGGCGGTGGCCACTATGGTCGCGCTGAGCGGATTGCCGTGGGCGTCGGCGCCGCCGCGCAGGTCGTCCAGGACGCGGACCCCGGCGGCGCCGATCGCGACGTCCGTCAGCCCGGTGCGCCAGGGTCGCCCGAAGGTGTCGGTCACGATGACGCCGACGTCCACCGACAGGGCCGTCCGCAGCCCCTCGCGGATCGCGCGCGCCGAGGCGTCCGGGTCGAGGGGCAGCAGCAGGACCGTGCCCGCGGCCGTGTTGGAGGCGTCGACCCCGGCGGCGGCCATGACCAGGCCCTGCCGGTTCTCGACGATGCGCAGCGGACCGCGGCGCGCGACCACCCGTACCGTCTCGGCGTCGATCGCCTCCTCGCGGGAGTCCGCGGCGACGATCCGGCCCTCCGCCTTGGAGACGATCTTCGAGGTGACGAGCAGGACGTCCCCGTCGCGCAGCTCCGGGGCGGCGCCCGCGATCAGCTTCGCCAGGTCGTCACCGGGCCGGATTTCCGGGAGTCCGCCGACCGCCCGTACCTCGTACGACGGGACGTCCACGCTCACCGGGAGGCCTCCGCCAGGTCCAACGCCGCCCGCGCCATCGCCGCGGTGGCGGCGAGGTCGGTCATCATCAGCGGCACCGCGCGGCAGGTGATCCCGGCGGCCTCGACCTCGGCGGTCGCCGCCGCGTCGGAGGTGTCCACGAGCCAGCCGTCCAGCAGACCGGTGCCGTAGTGCAGGGCGACCGCGGCGGCCGAGGACTCGACGCCGACCGCGGCCAGCACCTTGTCGGCCATCCCGCGCACGGGAGCGCCCCCGACGATGGGGGAGAGCCCGACCACGGGGGCCCCCGCGGCGGCCACGGCCTCGCGGATCCCGGGGACGGAGAGGATGGTGCCGATGGAGACGACCGGGTTGGACGGCGGGAAGATGATGATGTCGGCGGCCGCGATGGCCTCCAGGACGCCGGGCGCGGGCTTGGCCTGCTCGGCCCCGACCGGTACGACGGCCTCCGCGTCCACCGATGCCCGCAGCCGGACCCAGTACTCCTGGAAGTGGATGACCTTCCGCTCGCCGGTGACCGCGTCGGTGACCGCGACGTGGGTCTCGACCCGGTCGTCGGACATCGGCAGCAGCCGCACGCCGGGCTGCCAGCGGTCGCACAGCGCCTCGGTGACGGCGCTCAGCGGGTAGCCCGCGGCGAGCATCTGGGTCCGCACGATGTGGGTCGCGAAGTCGCGGTCGCCGAGGCCGAACCAGTCCGGTCCGACCCCGTAGGCCGCGAGTTCCTCCTTGACCTTGAAGGACTCGTCGGTGCGGCCCCAGCCCTGGTCCTCGTTGATGCCACCGCCGAGGGTGTACATCACCGTGTCCAAGTCGGGGCACACCTTGAGCCCGAACAGGTGAATGTCGTCACCGGTGTTGCCGATGACCGTGATGTCCGCGTCGGGCTCCGCCGACCTGAGGCCCCGCAGGAAACGGGCGCCGCCGATGCCGCCGGCCAGTACAACAATGCGCATGCTGCGCAGTGTGTCAGGCGGATACGGCGCTCTGACGGGCCGGGGAGCAGGAGTGAGCCGCGTTATGCCGGCCCGCGTCCCGGGCGTCGTCGTGCATCGGCATCTCGGTCAGGCCCGGGAAGTACACGTGCAGGCTGATCGCGCCGTCGAGGGAGTCGTTGACCACCTCGTGGGCGTAGCCGGGGGCGAAGACCCGCTGGCTGCCCGCGGCGAGGGTGCGCGGCCCGCGGGCGGTGTGCTCGGTGAGCTCGCCCTCCAGGACGGTGAGCACGCCGGAGGACGGGCCGTGGTCGTGGGTGCCGCTGCCCTGGCCGGGGACCCAGCTGAGCAGCCACACTTCGTAGCCGGGGCCGGTGCGCAGCCGGTGGTACCAGCGGGAGGCGGCGTCGTACTCGACGAGGTGTTCCCACTGGGAGCGGTCCCCGGCGATCGAGCGGGCGAGCCCGGCGAACTCGGCGACGGTGGCCGGGTGCTCGCGGGCGGGCCGCAGGAGGTGCTGGACGGAGAGGATGTCGCCCGCGATCTGGAGGTCGCTCTGGGCCGACTGGGGGGTCTTGCCCGACGGGGGGGTCTGGGTGTGCGTCGCGTTCATTGCGGAGGTACCTCGGCGGATGTCAGTGGCGCGGTCGCGCGGTCGGTTGCTGGGGGTGCGAAGCCGGTGCTCGGGGGAGCCGGAGCTCCGGGGGCATCAACAGCTGCAACAGCAACAGCGAACCTGGGCAGCGCACAGGAACCCACGAATGGGGGTCCGGGTGGCGGCTGCGGGCGCTGACATGGCAACAAGGAGACCGGTTCGTGGGGGCGACTGTCAACCCAATGTCCGGTTTGAGGGAAAAGTTTCACCTCATCCGGTTGTGCCGTGTGGAGAAAGGTTTGTGCACTCCGACTCCGGGCAGGTGGCGCTGCAACCACACCCCCGGGCGCCAGGGCGGGACCCTGGACCTCGTCACCTCGTGACCGGAATGTGATCTGTGCCGCTTCCGTGACAGGACTGCAACCCCGACCGGAAATGGCGCGTCGATCTTGAACGTAGGCCACATCCGGTCACCATCCGACCGGGCCTGTGGCATGTGTCATGGTTTTTGGCGATATGAACACTTTCTGCATACGCTTGGTTCCGCAGAGTGAATAAGGGGCCCAATAGCAGATCTCGGCTTGACTGCACAGGAGCCCCTCCTTGTAATTTCACTCGTGTCGTTCCGTAGCGATCGGTGACGGCAACACCACGGGGACGCGAAAACAGAGCGAGGGGCGCACATGACCGAGCTGTTTCAGGAACTGCTGGTCGAGGAGGCGGACGAGGAGCTCGGCTGGCAGGAGCGCGCACTGTGCGCCCAGACCGACCCCGAATCCTTCTTTCCCGAGAAGGGCGGCTCCACCCGCGAGGCCAAGAAGGTCTGCCTCGCCTGTGAGGTCCGCTCCGAATGCCTCGAGTACGCCCTCGCCAACGACGAGCGATTCGGTATCTGGGGCGGACTGTCCGAGCGCGAGCGCCGCCGGCTGAAAAAGGCCGCGGTCTGATTGCGCCGATACGTCCCGACGCACGCGCACCGGCACCCGAACCGGCACGCCGCACCGGGGCGAGACGCACACCGCACCCCCTGAGCAACAGAGCAAACGGTCCGCCTCCCGCACCTTCCCCGCAGGAGGCGGACCGTCGTGTTCCCAGCCGTTAGTGTGGGGCGCTGTCCAGCAGCCTCCGAGGGCACACCACCCCCGGACCCCCGGCCGGAGGGCCCGTACCGCGATGTCCCTGCACAGCCACTCGACGGCCTCCCACCAGGGCGCCGCCATCCCCGAGTTCCCCCGGCACGTCGTCACCGCGGTCGTCGTCGCCCACGACGGTGCCCGCTGGCTGCCTCAGACGCTCTCCGGACTGCTCGGCCAGGAACGGCCCGCCCAGCTCCACGTCGCCGCCGACAACGGCAGCTCCGACGACTCCGCGCGCCTGCTCGCCGAAGCCTTCGGTGACGACCGGGTCCTGCACCTGGCCCGCCGCACCGGATTCGGCGCGGCCGTCGACGAGGCCGCCGCCGCGGCGCCCGTCCTCACCCCCGAGGACCTGCCCTACCTCAAGCGCCCCAGCGGCTGGGACCCCGTCAGCCGCACCTGGCAGGACGAGAACTACGAGCTGCCCGACCTGCCGCACGGCGAACCCGTCCAGTGGCTCTGGCTGCTCCACGACGACTGCGCCCCCGCACCCGACGCCCTCGCCGAACTCCTGCGCGTCGCCGAGGAGAACCCCGAGGCCGCCGTCATCGGCCCCAAGCTGCGCGGCTGGTACGACGCCAAGCAGCTCCTCGAAGCCGGCGTCACCATCGCGCGCGGCGGCCGCCGCTGGACCGGCCTGGACCGCCGCGAACAGGACCAGGGCCAGCACGACCAGGTCCGCCCGGTGCTGTCCGTCTCCACCGCGGGCATGCTGGTGCGCCGCGACGTCTACGACGCCCTCGGCGGCTTCGACCGCCGCCTGCCCCTGATGCGCGACGACGTGGACCTGTGCTGGCGCGCCCAGAGCGCGGGCCATACCGTCCTCGTCGCCCCCGACGCCGTACTGCGCCACGCCGAGGCCTCCGCCCGCGAGCGCCGCACCGTCGACTGCGCCGGGCGCTCCGCGGTCAGCCCGCACCGCGTCGACAAGGCGGGCGCCGTCTACACGGTGCTCGTCAACTCCTCCGGCCGCGCCCTGCCGTACGTCCTGCTCCGCATCCTCGTCGGCACCGCCCTGCGCACCCTCGCCTACCTCGTCGGCAAGGCCCCCGGCCAGGCCGTCGACGAGGTGACCGGCCTGCTCGGCACCCTGCTGCGCCCCGGCCGGATCCTCGGCGCCCGCCGACGCCGCGGCCGCCCCGCCGTCCCCGCCAAGGAACTGCGCCCGCTCTTCCCCCCGCCCGGCGCCACCCTGCGCGCCAACGTCGAACAGCTCGCCGGGTACTTCGGCGCCGACCGCGACAGCGAACCCTCCGGCGGAGCCGGCCGGCACGGCGGCGCCGTCGAATCCGGGCCCGGCGGCGACGACGCCGACTTCCTGGAGATCGAACAGTTCGCGCGCCTGCGGCGGATCGCCCGCAAGCCCGCGCCCGTCCTCTTCGCCCTGCTGCTCGTCGTCTCCCTCGTCGCCTGCCGCGCCCTCCTCACCGGCGGCTCCCTCATGGGCGGCGCGCTGCTGCCCGCCCCCGACGGAGCCCTCGCCCTGTGGCGGAGCTACGCCGACGACTGGCACGCCGTCGGCACCGGCTCCACCGCGGGCGCGCCCCCCTACCTCGCCGTCCTCGGCGCGCTCGCCGTCCTGCTGTTCGGCTCCACCCAGACCGCGCTGACCCTGCTGCTGGTCTGCTCCGTCCCGCTCGCCGGACTCACCGCCTACTTCGCCTCCCGGCCGCTCGTCTCCTCCCGGCTGCTGCGCGCCTGGGCCGCCATCGCCTACGCCTTCCTGCCCGCCGTCACCGGAGCGCTGGCCACCGGCCGCCTCGGCACCGCCGTCCTCGCCATCCTGCTGCCGCTCATCGCCCGCTCCGCCGTCACCGCCTGCGGGCTGGCCGGCTCCGCAGCCGCCGACGGGGGCAAGGGCGGCCTGCGCTCGGTGTGGACGTTCGCCCTGCTGCTGACCGTGGCGAGCGCCTTCACCCCGGTGATCTGGCCGCCGGCCGCGCTCCTCGGGCTCGCCGCGCTGATCGTGCGCCGGGCCGCGTGGAAGACGTACGCCCCCCGCCTGGCCGCCGCCCTCGCCGTCCCGCTGCTGGTCCTGGCCCCCTGGTCGCTGAACCTGTTCACCCACCCCGCCGCCTTCCTGCGCGAGGCGGGCCTGCCCTACGGCTCCGGCGCGGCCTCCGCCCTGGACCTGCTCGGCATCAGCCCCGGCGGCCCCCGCGCCACCGCCGGAGTACTGCTCCTCGGCGTCGTCGTGGCCGCCCTGGCCGCCCTGCTGCGCGAGGAGCGCCGCTTCGCCGTCGGCGCCGCCTGGGCCGCGGCGCTCACCGCGCTGCTCCTCGCCGTCCTGGTCAACCGCACCGCCTGGGCCGGACCGCTCACCCTCGGGTACGGCCTGGCCCTGCTCGCGGCCGCCGCCATCGGCGCCGACGGCGCCAAGGAACGCGTCGCCGCCCGCAGCTTCGGCTGGCGCCAGCCGCTCGCCGCGCTCGTCGCCCTCGCCGCCGCCGCGGGCCCGCTGCTCCTCGCGGCCGGCTGGATGCTCGGCGGGGCCGACGGCCCGCTGGAGCGCCGCGACCCGGTCCAGGTGCCCGCCTTCGTCGCCGAGGAGAGCGGCACCCGCGACCAGCCCCGCACCCTCGTCCTCGGCGGCGCCTCGCCCGCCCGGGTCGACTACACCCTCGTACGCGGCTCCGGCGGCCGCATCGGCGACGCCGAGCTCGCCGCCGCGGCGGGCAGCGACACCCGCCTCGACAAGGCGGTCTCCAGCCTGGTCGCGGGCTCCGGCGCCGACCAGAGCGCCCAGCTCGGCGGCTTCGCCATCCGCTACGTCCTCGTCCGCGACGGCGCCCCGCGGCAGATCCACCGGATCCTCGACGCCACCCCCGGCCTGAGCCGCCTCAGCCAGCTGGACGGCGACGCGCTGTGGCGGGTGGACCGTCAGGTCGCCCGCGCCGTGATCGTTCCCGGCAAGCCGGGCGAGGCCCCCATCCCGGTCGCCTCCGGTCCCGTCGAAGCCCACACCCGGATCGCGGCGGGCGAGGGCGGCCGCGTCCTGCGCATCGCCGACCGGGCCGACCCCGGCTGGCAGGCCACCCTCGACGGCAAGCCGCTGAAGAGGAAGACGGTCGACGGCTGGGCCCAGGGCTTCGAACTCCCCGCCGCGGGCGGCCGCCTCGACCTCGTCCACGCCGACTCCCTCGCCGGCACCGCCTGGCGCTGGACCCAGGGCGCGCTCGCCGTCCTGCTCCTCGTCATGGCCCTGCCCGGCCGCCGCCGCAGCCTGGACGACGACCTCCCGGACGAGGAGAGCGCCGTACCGTCCCAGCCGGGACCGGACGGAGCGGGCGAGGGCCGCCGCGCCCGCCGCCTGCGCGCCGAGGCCGCCCCCGCGGCGGAGCCCGCCGCGGCCGGGACCGACGCCGACCCGTACGCGCAGATCCCGGCCCAGCAGGACTACGCCCCGCAGGATTACGCCCCGCAGGACCGCCCCGGGCCGCAGGAGGGCCAGGAGTACGGCGGCCAGGAGTACGGCGGGCAGGCCCCGCAGGAGTACGCCCAGCAGGAACCGGCGTACGCCGATCAGGGCTATGCCCCCGGCTACGAGCAGCAGCCGGACCCGCAGTACGGCTACCCCCAGCAGCCCGCGCAGCCCTACGACCCGTACGCGCAGCAGTACCCGCCCCAGCAGCCCCCGCAGCAGCCGTACCCGTACGACCCGTACGCCCAGTACGACGCCTACGGACAGCCCATCCAGCGCCCGGACGGGAGCCCCCAGCAGTGAAGCGCGCCCCCCTGGCCCTCGCGGCCGTCACCACCGCCCTCGCCGCCGTCACCGGCATCGCGGCCCTCACCGCGCCCGCCGCCCCGGCCGCGGCCGACGCCAAGGCCCGGCAGCAGTCCGCGGCCGGGCTCCCCGTCGAACGCTCCACCCTGGTCTGCCCGGCGCCCAGCACCTCCGACATCGCCGACACCACCTATACGACGATCACCCCGGGCAAGGCCGGGTCGCAGGCGGGGTCACCCGCCAAGGGCAGCGCCCGGCTGACCGGCGCCACCAAGGACGCCAAGCCGGTCCTGGAACCCAAGACCCCCGGCACCCCGGTCGGCGCCACCTCCACCGGCGCCGAGGCCCCCGCCCTGACCGGCACCGCCGACGGCGTCCTCGCGCCCGGCTGGACCGCCCAGCAGACCACCCAGGTCGCCGTCGGCCAGGCGCGCGGCCTGCTCGGGGTCGCCTGCACCGCCCCCGGCACCGAGTTCTGGTTCCCCGGCACGAGCACCGCCAAGGGCCGCCAGGACTACGTCCACCTCACGAACGCGGACGACACCCCCGCCGTCGTCGACATCCAGCTCTTCGGTCCCGAGGGCGCGCTGAAGACCGACGCGGGCAGCGGCGAGAACATCAAGATCGGCCCGAAGTCCAGCGTCGCGGTGCTGCTGTCCACCCTCGCGCCGAGCGCCCAACTCGCCGACGTCACCGCCCGGGTGACGACCCGTTCGGGCCGGGTCGGCGCCTCGGTCCAGGTCGCCGAGGACGGCGTCGGCACCGACTGGCTGCCCGCCTCCACCGACCCGGCGGGCTCCCTCGTGCTGCCCGGCATCCCGGCCGACGCCACCTCCGTACGGCTGGTCGCCCACGCGCCCGGCGAAGAGGACGCCGACCTCACGCTGCGCCTCGCCGGACCCGGCGGCTCGATCACCCCGGCGGGCAGCGAACAACTGCACGTCAAGGGAGGCATGTCGGTGAGCGTCGACCTCAAGGACGTCACCCGCGGCGAGGCCGGTTCACTCGTCCTGACGCCCTCCGGCGGCCACAAGGCCGTCCCGGTGGTGGCCGCGGTCCGGGTGGTCCGCGGCAGCGGAAGCAAGCAGGAACTCGGCTTCATCGCGGCCTCCGGCCCGGTCGGCGCCCGCGCCACCGTCGCCGACAACCGCACCGACACGGGATCGACCACCGTGTCGCTGACCGTGCCGTCCGGCGCGAAGGACGCCAAGGTCCGGATCACCGCCTCCCCGGGCACCCAGGGCGGCGAGGCGGCCGTCAAGGAGTTCACCGTCAAGGCGGGCACCACCCTGGCGATCCCCCAGCCGCCGGCCCCGGCGGGCGGCAAGGGCTCGTACGCGCTGACCGTCGAGACGCTCTCGGGCGGCCCGGTCCACGCGTCGCGCACCCTGTCCCTGCCGCACGAGGGGATCGCGATGTTCACGGTCCAGTCCTTCGCGGACGACCACGGCACGGTCCCGGTCCCCAAGGCCGTCCAGGACCTCTCGATCCTGACCGGCTGACCGGCTGACCGGCTGACCGGCTGACCGGCTGACCGGGCTCCCCCGGGCCTCCACGAGGCCCGGGGGAGTGGCCTATTCCGGTCCGTCCTGCCCGTACCGCGGATCCACCGTCTCCGGCGTGAGCCCCAGCAGCTCGGCCACCTGCTCCACCACGATCTCGTGCACGAGCATCGCCCGCTCGTCCCGCGACTTCGTCCGGATCTCCACGGGCCGCCGGTACACCACGATCCGCCCCGGCCGCCCGCCCTCCGGCGAGTGCATCCCGCCCAGCGGCACCGCCTCGTCGTTCCAGCCGCCGTCCGGGCCGCCGGGCGGCGCGGGCACCTCGCCCACCAGGAACTCCACGTCGGCCAGCTGCGGCCAGCGCCGCTCCAGGCGCTCGACCGAATCCCGTACGAGATCCCCGAACAGCTCCCCGCGGCTGGCGGACAGCGGCACCTGCGGCGGGGCGAGCGGTCCGCGCATCCCCCGTCCGTGGCGGTCACGCCTTCGCGTCCGCGGTTCCTGGGGCGGTCCATCGGCAGGGGGAGTCAGAGGGGTGTCCATCACCCTCGCAGGGTAGCCCTCACCGCCGGGCCGGGGGCCCGCCCGCAACGGCCCCCGGCCCGGTTCGGACGGCGACACGGCACCCGGCCGCGGGGGAGTCGTCGCGGCCCGGTCAAGAGTGCGGTACCGTCCAACGTCGTGAGCCTTGTACGTCGCTGTTCTCGCACCGCGTGCGGCCGCCCTGCCGTCGCGACACTGACGTACGTCTACGCCGATTCGACCGCAGTCCTCGGCCCGCTCGCCACCTACGCCGAACCCCACTGCTACGACCTGTGCGCCGAGCACTCGGAGCGCCTCACCGCGCCCCGCGGCTGGGACGTCGTACGGCTGTCGGACGGCTGCGCGCCCTCCCGCCCCACCGGGGACGACCTCGAAGCCCTCGCCAACGCCGTCCGCGAGGCGGCCCGCCCGCACGAGCGCGCGGACCGGACCGGCGGCGGCCAGGGCGCGGGCCCCCAGAGCCTCGGCGGAGCGAATGGTTCCGCCACCCCCGGGCAGGCGAACGGTCCGACCCGGCGCGGCCACCTGCGGGTGCTGCGCTCCCCGGAGTCCTGACCGGTCCCGACCCCCGGGCTTCATCCGATCGTCGGAAGAGACGCCCGGTGTGCAGGGTAGGTTTGGTGCCCCGTACAGAACCCTCAGGAGGGCAGGCAGTGGCTGCTGATCTTTCGAACATCGTCAAGGCGTACGACGTCCGAGGCGTCGTCCCGGACGAGTGGGACGAGCGTTTGGCGGAGCTGTTCGGCGCGGCGTTCGTCGAGGTCACGAACGCCTCGGCGATCGTCATCGGCCACGACATGCGCCCCTCCTCGCCCGGCCTGTCGAGCGCCTTCGCGCGCGGCGCCGCGGCCCGCGGGGTCGACGTCACCCTGATCGGCCTGTGCTCCACGGACCAGCTGTACTACGCCTCGGGCCTGCTCGACCTGCCCGGCGCCATGTTCACCGCCTCGCACAACCCGGCCCAGTACAACGGCATCAAGATGTGCCGGGCGGGCGCCGCCCCCGTCGGCCAGGACACCGGGCTCGCGCAGATCCGCGAACTGGTCGAGAAGTGGTCCGACGAGGGCGCTCCCGAGACCGCCCCCGTCGCCGCCGGCACCATCACCGAGCACGACAGCCTCCCCGGGTACGCCGCCCACCTCAAGGGCCTGGTCGACCTCACCGCGATCCGCCCCCTGAAGGTCGTCGTCGACGCGGGCAACGGCATGGGCGGCCACACCGTCCCGACCGTCTTCGACGGGCTCCCGCTGGAGCTCGTACCGATGTACTTCGAACTGGACGGGACCTTCCCCAACCACGAGGCCAACCCCCTCGACCCGAAGAACATCGTCGACCTCCAGGCCCGTGTGCTGGCCGAGGGCGCCGACCTCGGTCTCGCCTTCGACGGCGACGCCGACCGCTGCTTCGTCGTCGACGAGCGCGGCCAGGGCGTCTCGCCGTCCGCGATCACCGCCCTCGTCGCGGCCCGCGAGCTGGCCCGCAACGGCGGCAGCGGCGTCGTGATCCACAACCTGATCACCTCCTGGTCCGTCCCCGAGGTCGTCCGCGAGAACGGCGGCACCCCCGTCCGCACCCGCGTCGGCCACTCCTTCATCAAGGAGGAGATGGCCAAGTCCGGCGCCATCTTCGGCGGCGAGCACTCGGCGCACTACTACTTCAAGGACTTCTGGAACGCGGACACCGGCATGCTCGCCGCGCTCCACGTCCTCGCGGCCCTCGGCGGCCAGGACGGCCCGCTCTCCGGGCTCGTCGCCGCCTACGACCGCTACCAGGGCTCCGGCGAGATCAACTCCACCGTCGCCGACCAGGCCGGCCGGATGGCGGCCGTCAAGGCGGTGTACGCCGGCCAGGAAGGCATCGGCACCGACGAGCTGGACGGCCTCACCGTGACCGGCGCGGACTGGTGGTTCAACCTGCGCCCCTCCAACACCGAACCGCTGCTGCGCCTGAACGTGGAGGCCCGCGACACCGCGACCCTGCACAAGGTGCGCGACGAGGTGCTGGCGCTCATCCGCGCCTGACCCCGCTCCACCCCCGCCGGGCCGCGCGCGTCGCGGCCCGGCGGTACGCTGACCTGGCCAATCCGCATGTTCGAAGGGACGCCCCCATGCCGCTCGAAGCCGGTCTTCTGGAGATCCTCGCCTGCCCCGCCTGTCACGCCCCCCTGCGGGACGAGTCGGCCGACGCGGACGCACCCGAGCTGATCTGCACCGGCCAGGACTGCGGCCTCGCGTACCCCGTGCGCGACGGCATCCCCGTCCTCCTCGTCGACGAGGCCCGCCGCCCCGCCTAGGCCGCACTGATCGGGGTATACGGGCCCCGGGTCCCCTCCGGGCGCTACGTTGGGCCCGCAACGCCCCTGACGACGACCGGAGGCCGCCATGCTGGACGACTCGCTCCTCGACGCACCCGAGGAGCTGGCCCGCGCCGACCGCAGCGGCCTGCTCCGCGGCGCCGCCGACGCCGGAGCCCGGGTCCGCACCGCGGTCCGGCACGCGGCCGAGGCCGGGCTGGGCGACCTGCGCCCCGAAGGACGGCCCCGCGCCGTCATGGTCGCGGGCCCCGGCACGGCCGCCACCGGGGTCGCCGACCTGATCTCCGCCCTCGCGGGCGCCGTGGCCCCGGTGACCCGGCTGCACCCCGTGGGCGTGGCCCCGGCCGCCGGAGCCATGCGCTGGACCCTGCCCGGCTGGGCCGGACCCGTGGACCTGCTGCTCCTCACCACCACCGACGGCACCGAGCCCGGCCTCGAAGTCCTCGTGGAGCAGGCCTACCGGCGCGGCTGCACCCTCGTCGCCGTGGCCCCTGAGCGCTCGCCGCTCAGCGAGGCCGTCCTCGGCGCGCACGGGCTCTTCGTACCGATGGCCAAGGCCCCGTACCAGGAGTACGACGAGAGCGCCGCGGCCGGACCGGGCGCCCTGTGGGCCCTGCTGACCCCGCTGCTCGTCCTCCTCGACAAGCTCGGCCTGGTCACCGCCGCTCCCGCCACCCTCCAACTGGTCGCCGACCGCCTCGACCGCACCGCCGAGCGCTGCGGGCCGGCCATCACGACGTACGGCAACCCGGCCAAGACCCTCGCCTCCGAGCTCGCCGACTCCCTCGCGCTGATCTGGACCGAGGGCCCCGGCGCGGCCCCGGCCGGCCGCCGCTTCGCCGCCACCCTCGCCGAGCTGGCGGGCCGGCCCGCGCTGGCCGCCGAGCTGCCCGAGGCGCTGCCCGCCCACGGGACCCTGCTCGCGGGGGCCCTCGCCGCGGGCGCCGATCCCGACGATTTCTTCCGTGACCGGGTCGAGGAGCCGCAGGCTCTGCACGCCCGGGTCGTCCTGCTGCGTGACCGGCCCGCAGGCGGACTCACCGCCGCGCCCGCCGCACGCGAACTCGCCCACAGCCACGACACGGCCATCAGCGAGATCGAACCCGAGGAGGGCGGCGACCTCGAACAGCTCGCCGAACTCCTGGCGGTCACGGACTTCGCCACCGCGTACCTCGCGCTGGCCACAAGGGGACGTACCTGAGGGCACGCACCTGTGCCCCGCCCACCACCCAGGAAGACGAAGACCGATGGACCGCCTCACGAACACGATCCGCCCCTACGCCTGGGGCTCGGCCACCGCCATTCCGGCGCTGCTCGGCATCGAGCCCACCGGCGAGCCGCAGGCCGAGATGTGGATGGGCGCCCACCCGAGCGCCCCCTCGCGGCTCGACCGGGGCGCGGGCGAGACGACCCTGTCCGCGGTCATCGACGCCGACCCCGAGCGCGAGCTGGGCGCCGCCACCGTCGCCAAGTTCGGCCCGCGGCTGCCCTTCCTGCTCAAGCTCCTGGCGGCCGGAGCCCCGCTCTCCCTCCAGGTCCACCCCGACCTGGCGCAGGCGCGGAAGGGCTTCGCCGACGAGGAACGCCGGGGCGTCCCCATCGACGCGGGACAGCGCAACTACAAGGACCCCAACCACAAGCCCGAGATGCTCTGCGCCCTCACCCCCTTCGACGGGCTGTGCGGCTTCCGCCCGCCGCTGGAGGCCGCCGAACTGCTCGCGGGCCTGGAGGTGGACAGCCTCAAGCCGTACGTCGACCTGCTGCGCGCCCACCCCCAGGAGGCCGCGCTGCGCGAGGTGCTCACCGCCGTCCTGACCGCGGACCGCGCCGAGATGGCCCGTACGGTGACCGAGGCCGCGGTCGCCGCCGAACGCCTGGGCGGCCCGTACAAGCCGTACGCCGCGCTGGTCCACGACTTCCCCGGCGACCCGGGCGTGATCGCGGCCATGCTGCTCAACCACTTCCAACTCCAGCCGGGCGAGGCCGTGTTCCTCGGCGCCGGCGTCCCGCACGCCTACCTCGACGGCCTCGGCGTGGAGCTCCTCGCCAACTCCGACAACGTGCTGCGCGCCGGACTCACCCCCAAGCACGTCGACGTACCCGAGCTGCTCGAGGTCGTCCGCTTCGAGCCCCGCGACCCGGGCGTGCTGCGCCCCGAGGACGACGGTGACGGCGAGGAGGTCTACGCGGCCCCCATCGACGAGTTCCGGCTCTCCCGCTTCGCCCTCGCCCCCGGCGGCGCCGCCCGCGCCCTCCCGGACACCGCCCCGCAGATCCTGCTGTGCACCGCGGGCGCCCCACGGGTGGGTGAACTGACCCTGGCCCCGGGCGAATCGGTCTTCGTCCCGGCGGGCGAAAAGACCGCCTTGTCCGGTACCGGTACGGTCTTCCGTGCCACGGTGGTGCTCTGACGTACCGTCCGTACCGATCGCTGCAACAATGTGCGGCCGTAGCACGGCGCCCCGGCCAGGGCCGCCGTACCGAGGAAGGGAAGTCACCACACCATGAGCGCGTCGGGCGGTACCAAGGCGATCGTGGCGGCACTCGCCGCCAATCTCGCCATCGCTGTAGCCAAGTTCGTGGCTTTCCTCTTCAGCGGTTCCTCGTCGATGCTCGCGGAAAGCGTCCACTCGCTGGCGGACTCCGGAAACCAGGGGCTGCTGCTCCTCGGCGGGAAGAAGGCCCAGCGCGAGGCGACACCGCAACACCCCTTCGGTTACGGCCGCGAGCGGTACATCTACGCCTTCCTCGTCTCCATCGTGCTCTTCACCGTCGGTGGCATGTTCGCCATCTACGAGGGCGTGGAGAAGATCAAGGAACCGCACGCCATCGAGCACTGGTACTGGCCGGTCGGCGTCCTGGTCTTCGCGATCGTCGCCGAGTCCTTCTCCTTCCGCACCGCGATCAAGGAGTCGAACGAGATCCGCGGCTCGCTGTCGTGGGGCCAGTTCATCAGGCGGGCCAAGGCACCCGAGCTGCCCGTCGTGCTCCTGGAGGACTTCGGCGCGCTGATCGGCCTGGTCCTCGCCCTCGGCGGCGTCGGCATCGCGCTGGCCACCGGCGACGGCGTCTGGGACGGCATCGGCACCCTGTGCATCGGCGTCCTGCTCATCGCCATCGCCATCATCCTGGCCGCCGAGACCAAGTCCCTGCTGCTGGGCGAGGCCGCCGGCACCGAGCAGGTCGAGCAGATCAAGGCCGCGCTCGTCGACGGGGACACCGTGACCCGCGTCATCCACATGCGTACGCTCCACCTCGGCCCGGAGGAACTCCTGGTCGCGGCGAAGATCGCCGTACGGCACGACGAGACCGCCACCGAGGTCGCGGCCGCCATCAACGCGGCCGAGGAGCGGATCCGCACGGCGGTCCCGATCGCCCGGGTGATCTACCTGGAGCCCGACATCTACAACGCGGAGACGGCGGCCAAGGGCGCCAACCCGGCCGCGACCCCGGGCGGCAACGGCCACTGACGGCCCCGGAGACGTCCCGGCGCCCCCGGGGGCGCACAACAGCCCGCCCGGCGTTTGAGGGCCCGCCGGAGGCAACGGATCCTGCGGAGGGCTGCGCTTGCGGGTGTGCCCCGGGAGCGCACATCCAGCCCGCCCGGCGTTTGAGGGCCCGCCGGAGGCAACCGATCCTGCGGAGGGCTGCGCTTGCGGGGTGTGTCCCGGAGGCGAAAACCAGCCCGCCCGGCGTTTGAGGGCCTGCCGGAGGCAGGCCGTCCGGCGGGTTCCCGCCGGGGGTGGGCCCGGGGGCGCGCAACCAGCCCGCCCGGCGTTTGAGGGCCCGCCGGAGGCAAAAGGCAGGTCTGGGACACGCCCGGGCCCCGTGCCGCCGAGATGGCGGTACGGGGCCCGGGGAGGCAACGCGCGGCTACCGGATCTCGCGCAGCACGTCCAGGATGGCCGCCTCGTCCGGCGCCGACTGGAGGCGGGCGCGGAAGTCGGAGTCCATCAGCTTGCGCGAGAGCAGCGCCAGGATCCGCAGGTGCTCATCGCCCGCCGCGGCCTCCGGCACCGAGATCATGAAGACCAGCTTCGCCTTCGTACCGTCCAGGGCGCCCCACTCGATGCCCTCGGCGGAGCGCGCGAAGCCGACGGTGGGGCGGCTGACCGCGTCCGTCTTGGCGTGCGGGATGGCGATCGACTCGCCGAGCCCCGTGGTGCCCTGCGCCTCACGGGCCAGCGCGACGCGCACCAGCTCCTCGGTGTCCCGGACGTTGCCGGTGGTGGCCAGCATCGCCGCCATCTCGCGGATCGCGGCCTCCTTGCCGTCCGCGGCCAGCTCGGTCTTGACCGTCCGGCCGGTCAGGTACCCGGACAGCACCTCGCCCTCCGCGTCGCCCGCGGGGGAGGCGACGGGGGAGGCCGCGGCGGCGACCGGGGCCGCCTGGGAGGCCCGTACCGCTGTCCCGGCCCCCGCACCGGCTCCCGCCCCCGCGCCCGAGCCGACGCCCACGAGCACGGGCGCGGGCGCGGGCGCACCGCCGCCGGCCACCACCGCGGCCCCGTTCTGCTTGCGCTCCCTCAGCTCGATGAGCGCGTTCGTCGTGAGCGCCGTGACCACCGTGCCCGCCGCGATCGCGATCAGGAACCAGGCCCAGCCGCTGATCGCGCCGAGCGCGGCGACCACCGGACCGCCGTGCGGCACGTGGTCGCCGACACCCGCCACGCCCGCGATGGCACCGGCGACCGCGCCGCCGAGCATGTTCGCCGGGATGACGATGGCCGGGCGGGCCGCCGCGAAGGGGATCGCGCCCTCCGAGATGCCGAACATGCCCATGAACAGGGCCGCCATACCGGTGTCCCGCTCCTGGTCGGAGTACAGCTTGCGGCGCAGCACCGTCGCCAGGCCCTGGCCGAGCGGCATGACCGGAATGGCCGCCGCGCACATGCCCATGACCGCGTAGTTGCCGGACGCGATCAGGCCCGTACCGAAGAGGAAGGCGGTCTTGTTGACCGGACCGCCCATGTCGAAGGCGATCATCAGGCCGAGCAGCGCGCCGAGCAGGATCGCGCTGGTCCCGGTCATCCCGGACAGCCAGCTGGTCAGGTTCTCGAACACCCAGGAGATGGGCTTGCCGATGACGTAGATGAAGAACAGGCCGAGCGCCGTCGTCGCGATGATCGGGATCACGATGATCGGCATGATCGGCTGGACGACCTTGGGGACCTTGACCTTCTTGATCCACAGCACCAGGAAACCGGCCAGGAAGCCCGTCACGATGGCGCCGATGAAGCCCGCGCCCGCCTTGGAGTGGTACAGCGACCCGGTGTTCGCGATGAAGCCGCCGATCATGCCCGGCACCAGTGCGGGCCGGTCGCCGATGGCATAGGCGATGTACCCGGACAGGATCGGGATCATCAGGGTGAAGCCGAGGACGCCGATCTGGAAGATGTGGTCCCAGAAGGTGCCCGGGGTGACCGCGTAGCCCGTCTCGGTGGCGTGACCGCCCAGGGCCAGCGCGATGGCGATCAGCAGCCCGCCGACCACCACGAACGGGATCATGTACGAGACGCCGTTCATCAGCGCCTTGTAGGCCAGGCTGCGCTCCTTGCCGCCCCCGCCCGAACCGGCCGCGGCCGCCGTGCCTTCCTGTACCGGCGCGCTCCGCACCCGCTCGATCAGTTCCTCCGGCTTGTGGATGCCGTCCGCGACGCCGACCGAGAGGACCCGCTTGCCGACGAACCGCTCGCGGTCCACCTCCTTGTCGGCGGCGATGATGATCCCGTCCGCCTGACTGACATCGTTGTCAGAGAGCACGTTCTCGGCCCCGATGGAGCCCTGCGTCTCCACCTTCATGTCGACGCCGAGGCGCTCGGCCGCCTGCTGGAGCTTCTCCGCCGCCATGTAGGTGTGCGCGATCCCGGTGGGGCAGGCGGTCACGGCGAGCAGCTTCGGGCGCTTGCCCCCGCGGCCGCTCGCACCCCCATCGCCTGAAGGGCTTGCCGGACTGGTCACTGGTATCTCCTCACGCCGTGGATCGCGCGTACGTTCCGATCCACCGGCATCCTCCCCCGTTCGGGGGGCGCATCAAAAGTCCAAAAGGCCCTGAACCGGCCCGGCGGAAGACCCGAAGACGGGATACGACCAGATCCCCGGCCCACTGGGGCACGCTCGGCCGATCGGTGTAGATTCGTCATCAGTGTCAGGCGTCGCCGCTGATGGCGGTCGGGCGGTCCTCGTGACCGGCCGTGGGGAGAGAGGGCCTCCGACGGACTGTGCTCAGTGCGCCGTTCACCCGGTGCACGGCTCAGCCGTACCCACCTCTCGACCCCGAGGAGCAGCCCGCATGACCGCCGACTTCACCGACTTCAAGGTCGCCGACCTCTCCCTCGCCGCCTTCGGCCGCAAGGAGATCACCCTCGCCGAGCACGAGATGCCCGGTCTGATGTCGATCCGCGCCGAGTACGCGGCCGCCCAGCCGCTCGCGGGCGCCCGCGTCACCGGCTCCCTGCACATGACGGTCCAGACCGCCGTGCTCATCGAGACCCTCGTCGCGCTCGGCGCCGACGTCCGCTGGGCCTCCTGCAACATCTTCTCCACCCAGGACCACGCGGCCGCCGCCATCGCGGTCGGCCCGACCGGTACCCCCGAGGCCCCGGCCGGCGTCCCCGTCTTCGCCTGGAAGGGCGAGACGCTGGAGGAGTACTGGTGGTGCACCGAGCAGGCGCTGACCTGGCCGAACACCCCCACCGGCGGCCCGAACATGATCCTCGACGACGGGGGTGACGCCACCCTCCTCGTCCACAAGGGCGTCGAGTTCGAGAAGGCCGGCGCGGCCCCGGACCCGTCGACGGCGGACTCCGAGGAGTACGCCCACATCCTCACGCTGCTGAACCGCACCCTCGGCGAGAACCCGCAGAAGTGGACGCAGCTCGCGTCCGAGATCCGCGGCGTCACCGAGGAGACCACCACCGGTGTGCACCGCCTGTACGAAATGATGTCGGAGGGCACCCTGCTCTTCCCGGCGATCAACGTGAACGACGCCGTCACCAAGTCGAAGTTCGACAACAAGTACGGCTGCCGCCACTCCCTGATCGACGGCATCAACCGCGCCACCGACGTCCTCATCGGCGGCAAGGTCGCGGTCGTCTTCGGCTACGGCGACGTCGGCAAGGGCTGCGCCGAGTCGCTCCGCGGCCAGGGCGCGCGCGTCATCATCACCGAGATCGACCCGATCTGCGCCCTGCAGGCGGCGATGGACGGCTACCAGGTCGCCACCCTCGACGATGTCGTCGAGACGGCCGACATCTTCATCACCACGACCGGCAACAAGGACATCATCATGGCCGCCGACATGGCCAAGATGAAGCACCAGGCCATCGTGGGCAACATCGGTCACTTCGACAACGAGATCGACATGGCCGGTCTCGCGAAGATCGACGGCATCGTCAAGGACGAGGTCAAGCCCCAGGTCCACACCTGGAAGTTCCCCGACGGCAAGGTCCTCATCGTCCTCTCCGAGGGCCGCCTGCTGAACCTCGGCAACGCGACCGGGCACCCGTCCTTCGTGATGTCCAACTCCTTCGCGGACCAGACCCTGGCCCAGATCGAGCTGTTCACGAAGCAGTCCGAGTACCCGACCGACGTCTACGTCCTCCCCAAGCACCTGGACGAGAAGGTCGCGCGCCTCCACCTCGACGCCCTCGGCGTCAAGCTCACGACCCTGCGTCCGGAGCAGGCCGCCTACATCGGCGTCCCGGTCGAGGGCCCGTACAAGCCGGACCACTACCGCTACTGATCCCACCGGATCCGGCGCGGCACCACCGCACGTCAGGCACGTCAGGCAGGCCCCCGGCAGCGATGCCGGGGGCCTGCCCCGTCCCCACGCCATACCCGAACCCGTACCCGAAGGTTGAGCCATGCCGCGCGGCCGCTACTCGCTCCACGACACGCACGACCACACCCCGCTCGGCGAGGAGCACTTCCACTGCGCCCCCGGGCCCTCGGGCTGGCGTTACGTCTCCCAGCTCACCGCCCCGGACGGCGGCCACCGGGGCTCCGTCGACCTGGCCGTCGACGAGCTGGGCCGCCCGATCCGGATGGAGCTGAACGCGTCGAGCTGGCAGGTGCGCGGCGCCGCGATCGACGGGGTCACCTGGGTCCGTACCGACCCCACCGGCAGCGAGGCCACCGAGGGAAACGTCCGCGCCTCCGGCTTCACCGGCACCTCGCCGGCCTTCCTGGTCTCCACGGCCCGCCTGCTGCACCTCGCGCCCGGCGCTCCCGCGACCCGGATCCGGCTGGTGGCCCTCACCGACCCGGTGCTCGCGCCCCGTACGGTCGACCAGGCCTGGCAGCTGACGGAGCGCGCGGAGCACGCCACCGACAGCGGCCCGCTGCTGGTGGACACCTACCGGATCAGCGCCCTCGACACGGGCGAGGTGCACACGGTCCACCTGGCCGGGGACGTCGTCCTCTCCGCCCCCGGCATCGAACTCGAACACCTCGAGACCCCGCCCTCGGTCTTCCCGGAGCGCGACCAGGACGAGGACCGGGACCGGGACCAGGACCGGGACCGGGACCAGTACTGAGCCCTACGCGGGCGGCGCGAACCCGCCGGACCGCGGCTTCTCCGGAGCCACGGGCGCCACAGGTGCCACGGCCGGCACGGGTGCCACGGGTGCCACGGGTGCCATGGGCAGCGGAGGGACGTACGGCTGCTGCGCGTACGAAGGCGCGGGCGCGGCGTACGGCTGGGGCGCGGCCCGGAAGGCCCGCGCCGCGTCGCGCGACTGCCGCTCGTGGACCACGGCCGCCAGGTACGCCGCGGCCGGCACCCCGGGCGGTGGGGGCGTCCCCGTACGGGCCACCAGGTCGTCGGCCAGCCGGACCGCCATCTGCGCGCCCACCTGCGGGTCCAGCTGTCCCATCCGGGTCAGGTACTGGCGGATCGCCAGCCACAGCCCGTCCGGCACCCCCGACAGGTCCAGCCCGGTGAACCGCCCGGCCAGCCCCGGCGGGGGCGGCGGCACCGGTACCACCCGGGCCCCCGGCACCCGCTCTCGGACCACGAGGGTCCCCGCGAAGACGTCCCCGAGGCGCCGCCCCCGCTCGGACACCAGCGAGGCGATGCAGGCCACGATCCCGAAGGTGCCCAGCAGTTCCACCGCGCCCATCGCGCCGCGCACCAGCGCGTGCCGGAACCGGATCGGCCCGCCGTCGTCGCGCACCACGCGCAGCCCGCACGCGAGCTTCCCGAGCGAGCGCCCGTGGCTCAGCGTCTCCACCGCGATCGGTGTGCCGATCATGAACAGCAGGAAGCTCGCCACCATGACCGCGGCCATGGCCGCCGTGTCCAGGGAGGCAACGGCGAAGATCATGCCTATGTTGATCACTTGGTAGCCGACGAAATACACGACCAGGTCGAGGGCGAACGCCAACCCCCTGCTCGGCAGCCGTGCGGGCCTCAGCCCCAGGACGACCGCGTCCCCCGTCACCAGATCGCTCACCGACGCACACCCTTCACGTGACCTGCCCCGCCCCTTGTTCATCAAGTCTGCCAAGCTGACCACAGTAGGAGTAGGGAACCTGGGGCAGGGGAGCGGTTACCGGATGGATCTCGATGTGTTCGTGGCCGCACACCGCGCGGAGTGGGACCGCCTGGAGGTGCTCCTGCGCCGCGGCCGCCACCTCACCGGAGCCGAGGCCGACGAACTCGTCGCGCTCTACCAGCGCACCTCGACCCACCTCTCGCTGATCCAGTCGAGCGCGCCCGACCCGATGCTGACGGGCCGGCTCACCCAGCTCGTCGCCCGCGCCCGCGCGACGGTGACCGGTGCCCGCCGGGCCGGCTGGCGCGACGCGGCCCGCTTCTTCACCGCCGGTTTCCCGGCCGCGGTCTACCGCAGCCGCCGTTGGTGGATACCGACCGCGGTGCTCTCGACCGCGCTGGCCGCGCTGATCGGCTGGTGGATAGCCGCCCACCCCGAGGTCCAGGCCTCGATCGGAGCGCCCGGGGAGCTGCGGGAGATGACCCGGCCGGGGGGCCAGTACGAGACGTACTACTCCAGCCACCCCGCGGCCTCGTTCGCCGCCCAGGTCTGGACGAACAACGCGCAGGCCGTCGCGATCTGCCTGGTCTTCGGCGCCTTCCTCGGCATCCCGGTGCTGTGGATCCTCTTCCAGAACATGCTCAACCTCGGGATCGGCATCGGCCTGATGTCCTCGGCCGGCCGTCTCGACGTCTTCCTCGGCCTGATCCTTCCGCACGGTCTGCTCGAACTGACGGCGGTGTTCGTCGCCGCCGGTACGGGCCTGCGCCTGGGCTGGACGGTCATCGACCCGGGTCCGCGCACCCGCCGCGAAGCCCTCGCCGAACAGGGCCGCTCGGCCCTCGGCATGGCCATCGGCCTGGCCGTGGTCCTCTTCGTCGCGGGCACGATCGAAGGCTTCGTCACCCCCTCCGGCCTGCCCACCTGGGCCCGCATCGGCATCGGTGTCGTGGTGGAGGCGCTGTTCCTGACGTACGTCTACGTCCTCGGCGGCCGCGCCGCCCGCGCGGGCGAGGTCGGCGACGTCGAAGCGGCCGACCAGAGCGCGACCCTCCCGACCGCCGCCTGATGTGCGGACCGGGCAGCTGAGCTGCTAGTCTCCTCGTCGTCCCGCAAACGCCGTTGACACGGCGGCCGCGGGGAGGTAGATTCGAACGGTTGCCTCGAACTGGACAAGTTCGGCAGCGATGGTTTAAAGTCTTTCTCGCCCCCCAAGGAATTCAATTTCTCTGTTCGGGGCACAGCCAACTCCTTTTCGGGATGTGAACGCCGGGAAAACCGGTGGGAAACTTCTGATAGAGTCGGAACCGCCGGAAAGGGAAACGCGAAAGCGAAAACCTGGAAAGCGAAACCCGCTTCGACCGGGAATCGGACACGAAAGAGTCTGATAGAGTCGGAAACGAAGAACGAAGCCCGGAGGAAAGCCCCAGTAGTGATACTGCGGGTGAGTACAAAGGAAGCGTCCGTTCCTTGAGAACTCAACAGCGTGCCAAAAATCAACGCCAGAAGTTGATACCCCGTCCACTTCGGTGGATGA
>NZ_JBEOXE010000096.1:0-24410 GCF_040296485.1 Streptomyces sp. NPDC002138
AGCCCACGACCGGGCAGCAGCAAGTTCCCCACCCATGAACTGAACAACGACCGACCTGCCCAACCGTCACGGCAAACACCGTTGCAGTACTAGGCTGTGCGCCGGTCGGCCCCAGTCGCGGGGCCCCAGGGGGCGGGGAACAGGATGTCCGTAGAACGTCACATAGCGGGGATGCTTCAGCAGATCGCCCGTCAGCAGGACATCGTCGAGATCGCCCCCCAGGGCTCCGCGCCGAAGGCGGCCGCCCTGGCGCACGTGGCGGAGCAGTACGGCTACACGTACGGCATGGCGTACAGGACGGGGTACAAGAACTCACTCGTCCAGGTCCGGATGTACCGGGACCCGCAACCCGAAGCGCGCGTCCGCGAGGCGGCCACCATCACCGCCCACCCGCGGGCGGGCAACGGCGGGACGGTGCCGGGGCTGGAGGAGGGCTCGCTGAAGCCGCTCCCCGAGGCGGTCGGTGCCGTGGCCGTACTGAAAGACCTCGTCACCTTCGATGTCATGGCCCAGTACATCGCCAACCGGAGGCAGAAGGCGGTGTGTTACCTCGCCTGCGCGGTCCTGACCGTCCTCATGCTCATCGACAGGTCGGCGCTCGAAGCGGTCGTCTCCGGCGGGGCGGTCGCGGTGCTCTGCGCCGTGGCGTTCAAGGTGGGCGCGCTCCGCCGCGGGAAGATCGCCCAGCGGCTGACTGACGCCGGGTTCGTCGTGGTGCGCGACGGACAAGGCGGCGAACGGTTCCTGCGCCCGGGGCAGCAGTTGCCCGGCCACACCAGCCTGTTCGCCGCCTGAGGCCGCTACCGCCTGAGGCCGCTACCGCCTGAGGCCGCTAGGCCGTCTCGTCCGGAAGTCGCGGCCCGGCCTGCCGAACTGCTGGCGCTCCTGGACGCGGTCGTAGACCGTACGAGCGCGCGTCAGCTGACCCGAAGGCCGACCGCCAGCGTCAGCTCAAGGACCCGGTGTGGCGATGCGAGATCCGGAAACAGCTCCCGCAGCTGCGACATCCGGTACCGGACGGTCTGGGGATGGACGAACAACGCCGCCGCCACCTCGTCCCGCCTGCCCTGGTGCAGAAGCCACTCCCGCAACGTCTCCTCCAGCCGCCGTCCCGTCGCGACGGGCAAGGCCAGCAACGGTGCGAGGGCTCGGGCACGCAGGTCCGCGAACGCGTCCACGTCGGCGCTCAGCACCAGCTCGGGCAGGTGTTCCTCGGTGTCGCGGATATCGCCGGAGAGGGAGCGCGCGCGTGCGGCGCGTGCGTACGAGGCGGACGCACGCGTCCAGGGCCGCGCCGGGCCGACCACGGCGGTGCGGCCGCTCAGCTGCCGCAGGAGATGTGACCGGTCGGCGTCGGGGACGAGCAGCACACCGAAGGCGTCCGGCAGGTCGTCGAGGACGAGGGTGCCCGGGTCGAGGGCCCGGTAGGCGGGCCGGGCCTGGTCGGCGGGCAGCAGGACCGCGGTCAGCGAAACCGGCGGCTGCCACCCGGCCCGTTGTGCGGAGGCCAGCAGTACGTCCGGGCTCGCGCCGGCGAGGAGGTCGCGGGCCAGGTGTTCCAGGTGGCGCTCGTGGTCCCGGCCCCGGGCGGCCAGCTCGTCGGCGTGGCCCGCGGCGCTCGCGGCGGAGAGCTCGTCGATGTAGGCGAAGGTCAGCTCGGCGAACTTGGCGACCTCGGCGGCGGGCAGACCTGCGGGTACGGCGCCCGCTGCCAGGCATCGCCAGGCCACGCGGGCGCCGACGCGGTAGGCGCTGAGCAGGGCGTCCATCGAACGGCCGTCGCGCACCTCGCCGCGGCCCAGCTCGTAGGCCGCGTCCCCGGCGTCGCCGCCCGTGGCGTTCCCGCTCGCGAGGTCCAGGTAATGCCCCAGGGCGGTGCGGACGGCTCGGCGGATGGTGCCGCCCATGCGGCCCGAAAGGGCGTTGGCGTAGGGAGGGACCTCGTCGATGATCGCCTGGACGACCTCGTCGGCGGTGGTTCTCAGCGTGGCCCGAAGTGCTGTGACCGTCGTCTCATCCAAGGTCAGTTCGGTGACTCTCCGGATTGGATGGCTCACGTTTTATTCCCTACGAACAATTCAGCCGACCAGATTTACGTCTTACGGTCAGGACTTTACGCCTTGAGGCGCACCAAGCTGGGGTCATGACGAGTGCAGCCCTCCGCAGTAGGGCGTGGAAACTGCTGGAGATGGTGACGACGCCGCTGCTGCCGTCGGACTACCTCGACCTGGTCAGCCCGCTGCGTGCGGGCGCTGACCTGCGTGGGCGCATCGAGGCCGTGCAGCCGGAGACGGGTGACGCCGCGACCATCGTGATCAGGCCGGGACGGGGCTGGCGCGGTCACACGGCCGGTCAGTACGTGCGGGTCGGGGTCGACGTCGACGGGAGGCGCCTGTGGCGCGCCTACTCGATCACCTCGCCGCCCCATCGCAAGGACGGGCGCGTCACGATCACCGTGAAGGCGATCCCGGACGGCAAGGTCAGCAACCACCTGGTCCGCGCGGCGAAACCGGGCACCCTGATCCAGCTCGACCAGGCGACCGGTGACTTCGTGCTGCCGGAGGCCAAGCCCGCCAAGGTGCTCTACCTGACGGCCGGCAGCGGCATCACGCCGGTGATGGGCATGCTGCGCGACACAGAGTTCGACGACGTCGTCATGGTCCACTGCGCGCCGCGGCCGCACGACGTGATCTTCCGGGGCGAACTGCACGACCTGGTCGCGGACAAGAAGCTGCGGCTCACCGAGGTGCACACCGACACCGACGGCAGGCTCGACATCGCCCGTCTCGACGCACTCGTGCCCGACTGGGCCGAGCGCGAGACCTGGGCGTGCGGGCCCGCGGGCCTGCTCGACGCCGCCGAAGAGCTCTGGAGCGAACACGGCGTCCAGGAGCGCCTGCACACCGAACGCTTCCGCCCCGGCATCGTCGTCGCCGGTGACGGCGGCGAGGTCACCTTCAGTGCCACCGGCAAGACCGTCGACGCGGACGGCGCCACGCCGTTGCTGGACGTCGGCGAGGAGGCCGGCGTGCTCATGCCGTCCGGGTGCCGCATGGGCATCTGCTTCGGCTGCGTCACGCCGCTCAAGACGGGCGCCGTACGCGACCTGCGTACCGGTGAGATCACCGAAGCCGAGCCCGGCGTCCTCATCCAGACCTGCGTGTCCGCCGCGGCGGGCCCCTGCGACATCGAACGGTAGGAGCACCTTGACCGCCATCGACCCCACCGCCCACCTGACCGCGGAGCAGATCGAGGAGCTCGGCCGCGAGCTGGACGCGATCCGCGACGAGGTGATCGCCAGCCGCGGTGAGAAGGACGCTGCCTACATCCGCAAGGTCATCGCGGCGCAGCGCAAGCTCGAGCTGGTCAGCAGGGGCGTGCTGCTGTTCTCGATCTTCCCGCCCGCGTGGCTGATCGGCACCGCCGGTCTGTCCGTGGCGAAGATCATGGACAACATGGAGATCGGCCACAACATCCTGCACGGCCAGTGGGACTGGATGCGGGACCCGAAGATCCACTCCACCACCTGGGACTGGGACCACGTCTCGCCGGCCGACCAGTGGAAGCACTCCCACAACGAGCTGCACCACACGTACACCAACGTGATCGGCAAGGACAACGACCTCGGCTACGGCATCATGCGCGTCGACGAGGACCAGAGGTGGCACCCGTTCCACCTCGGTCAGCCGCTGTGGAACTTCCTCAACGCCTGCTTCTTCGAGTACGGCATCGCGGCGTACGACCTGGAGCTCGGCAAGAACCTGTCCAAGCGCCGCCGCAAGAACCCGGAGTTCCGCGCGCGGGCCAGGGCCGTGGGCCGCAAGATCCGCAAGCAGGTGCTCAAGGACTACGTGATCCACCCGCTGCTATCGGGCCCGTCGTTCCTCACCACGCTCGCCGCCACGTTCACCGCGAACCTGGTCCGCAACATCTGGACCCATTCGGTGATCATGTGCGGGCACTTCCCCGAGGGCGTGCAGGTCTTCGAGCGCCGGTCGATCAAGGGCGAGACGCGCGGCCAGTGGTACCTGCGCCAGATGATGGGCTCGGCGAACATCAGCGGCAGCAGGGCCATGCACTTCATGACCGGAAACCTGTCGCACCAGATCGAGCACCACCTGTTCCCGGACCTGCCGAGCAACCGGTACGCCGAGGTCGCGGTGAAGGTGCGCGCGCTGTTCGAGAAGTACGAGCTGGAGTACGTCACCGGGCCGCTGCCCAAGCAGGTGTTCTCCGCGTGGCACAAGGTCTTCCGGCTCTCGCTGCCGAACAAGAAGCCCAAGGTCAAGACGCCGGACCGCGAGCAGGAGCTCGTCGCGGCCTGATACGGGATCCGCTGCGAGGATGCTCTCGGACGGACCGGTGTGACCCCGTTCCAGTGGCTCCTCCAGCAGCGGCTGCTGCGGGCCCGTGAGTTGCTGGAAGCCACCCGGCTCACCGTCGACCAGGCGGCCGCCCGCAGCGGCCTCGGCTCGGGCGAGTCGCTCCGCCAGCATCTGAGCCGCCACATGGGCATGACCCCGCCCGCCTACCGGGACGCCTTCACCCACCGCAGGAACGTCAGGGGGCGGCCAGTGACCGAGCAGTGATCGGGCGCGACCCTGACGCTGGTCAGCGGCGGGGCGCAGCGCGGCTGAGGCCCGCCGGGTGCGCGCCGAGCTGTGGCGGCACGCCAAGAACGCCCACGACGCGGGGCGACTGCGGGTCACCGAAGTGCGGGCCGGCCAGTACCTGGGTCCCGGAGCGGTCTCGTCGTTCACGCTGCTGGTCGCACCCCGGGTCCGCGACGGCGAACTGGCCCTCGTCCACGGACACCCCGACGCGGCGCATGCGTTCTCGTACACCGAAGACGTCGCGGCGGCGCTGGTGGCGGTCGGCGGCGACGAGCGATCCTGGGGACGCGCCTGGCACGCCCCGGTCATCACCACGACCCTGCGCCAGGCCGCGACCGAACTCGCCCGACTCCACGGAGCGCCCGCACCGCGGCTGGAACCGCTCACCGAACGGGATCTGACACTGCTGTCCTTGACCGATCCTCTGTGGCGGGAGTTCGCGGAGATGAGCTACATGTCCGAGTAGCGGTTCCTGGTGGACGACAGCGACATCCGCGACGCCTTCGGGCTCAAGGCCTCAACGCTCCGGGAAGCCCTGGCCGGCTGACGAGGGGTGGGCGCTGAGCCGGTGCGGTGTTCAGGGGTTGAGGAAGTGGTGGGTGGGGTGGGGGTGCATCAGGAAGTCGTGGTGGGAGATGTTCCAGGCATAGGCGCCGGCCAGGGCGAAGGCCACGCGGTCGCCGGCACGCAGGCCGGGGGCCGGTACGCGCCGGGCCAGGAGGTCCTTGGGGGTGCAGAGCTGGCCGCTGAGGGTGACCTCGGACCGCGTGCCGGCCGGGCGGGGCCAGGGGTGCGGCCAGGGGTCGAACGGGACGATGGAGCAGGGCTGGTCGTGACCTTTGGTGGCCGGGGTGCGCAGGTGGTGGGTGCCGCCGCGGACGACCGCGAACGCCTCGCCGTGGCTGTCCTTCACGTCCAGGACCTCGGTGGCGTACCAGCCGCAGTAGGCCGTCATCGCCCGGCCCGGTTCGATGCGCAGGGTGACGCCGGGGTGGGCGGCCGTGATCCGGGCGAGGCCCTCGCCGTACGTCTTCCAGTCGAAGAGCACGCCCGGGGTCGCGTACGACACGTGCATGCCGCCGCCCACGTTCACCTCGCGGAGGGCGAAACCGTGGCGGATCGCGAGTTTCTCGGACCAGGTGACGATCGAGGCGGCCGAGGCCACGAGGTCGGGGGCTTCGAGGCCACTCGCCAAGTGGGCGTGTACGCCCAGGAGTTCGAGGTGAGGCCAGGTGTCGGCGGTGAGCAGGGCTGCCGCGGTCTCGGCATCGGCCGGGTCCAGCCCGAAGGGGGTCGGGCGGCCGCCCATCGCCAGCGAGCTGCCCGCCAGCGAGCCTTCGGACAGCGGGAGGTTGACGCGCAGCAGGACCCCGATGGGGGAGTGCGGGGTGGTGCGGGCCGACAGGTCCGCCAGCATCCGGAGGTCGTGGAGGCTCTCCACGTGGTAGCGGGCCACGCCCGACTCCAGCGCCGCCGTCAGCTCCGCCGGGGTCTTTCCCGGGCCCCCGAAGGCCAGCGGGCGGCCCGGTACGGCCTTGGCGACGTGGGTGAGTTCGCCGCCCGAGGAGACCTCGTATCCGTCCACGTACGGGCTGAGCGCGGCCAGCAGCTCCGCCTCGGGATTCGCCTTGGCGGCGTAATACAGCTCCACGCCCGCGGGCACGGCCGCTCGGATGGACGCCGCGTGCGCACGCAGGGCCGCCAGGTCGTAGATGTAGGCGGGCAGCTCCGCGGCGTCCAGCGACTGGATGCGGTCCGTGACCGAAGGAGTGGGAATCATCGGGTCTCGCTCCAGGTGGAATCGTGCGCAGCCTCTGAGAGGACGGCCTCCGCGAAGGGGGACGCGAGGAGTACGTAGCCGGCCTCGCGGTCGGCCTTGCGCTCCCAGCGGGTCAGGAGGTTGGCCTTCGCCGGCAGGGGCACCCCGGCCAGCAGGGCGGCGAGCCGCGGTGGGCAGCCGTTCTGGTCGGCGTAGGTCTGGAGGGTGGCGCGGACCTGCGCCCACAGGGCGGCCTCGGTCTGCGGGTGCAGGTCGGCGAGGGCGGCGAGCATCTCGGCGACGTGATTGACCAGCAGGCAGTAGACGACGCGGTCCCAGCCGCGCTGGGCGTCGTACGTCATGGGGCCCGCGACCTCGGCGGGCAGTGAGGCGAGGAGGGCGGCGTGCCGGTCGGGCACGAGCTTGGTGCCTTCCAGGTCGCGGAAGAGGACCTGGGCGGGCATGCCCTCGTCGTCCACGCAGACGACGACGTTCTGCAGATGCGGTTCGAGGACCAGCCCGTGGTCGAAGTAGGCGGCCAGGACGGGCGGGAGGAGGAGTTTGAGGTACGCCGTCCACCAGGCCAGCGTCGTCTGCGGGCCCTCGCCCGCCAGGAGCCGGGAGATGTGGCCGGGGCCGGTCGGGTACTCGTCACAGACGGCCGCCGCGAGCAACGGGGTGGTGCCCGGCAGGAGTTGCCGCGACAGGCCTTCTCGGACGATCACGCCGAAACCTTCGAGCAGCGCATGCTCAGGGGTGCCGTCGGGGCCGGGCAGCGCGAGGCTGCGGTAGGCGGGCTCGCGGAGCATGGCGCTGCCGGGGAAGCGCTGCGCCAGGTCCGTCAGTGCGGGCTCCAGCAGGCGGGTCAGGGCCACGGCGCCGGACAGCTCGTAACTGGCGTTTTTGCGCAGGCAGTTGGTGATGCGGACGTTCAGGCTGAACTTGAGGAACGTCTCGCCGTCGTAGAGCGTGCGGACCGACGCGGTGGCGGCGAACGGCTCCCCGCCCTGGCCGAGGTCGAGGATGTCGCCGCGGTCGAGGGCTGCCCGGAACTCCGGGTGCTCGCGGAGCATCTCGTACTGCCAGGGATGGGCCGGGAGCAGGCGGTAGCCGTCCGGCACGTCCGAGCGCAGCCGGTCCAGCGGTGCGGCAGCGCCCTCCTCGACGGATTCCTCGGCGACCAAGTGGTCGCGTACGGCGAGGTGTTGCAGGCGGAAGACGGCGCCCACCTCGGGTGCGTACGACATCCAGGAGGCCGTGTCGCCGCTGCGGGCCTTGGGCGTGGGGTGGAAGCGGTGGCCGAAGAGCAGGGACTGCTCGGAGGCGACGTACGTCGCCAGGCCGGAGTCGTCGGCGGAACCGACGCAACCGGGGGAGCCGGGGGAGCCGGAGGAGCCGGAGGAGCCGACGGAACCGGGCGTGTCCTGCGGCGCGCGGCGCACCGCGAGGGACGCGGTGACCGCCTCGTGGCTGGAGACGATCTGGTCCAGGAACTCCTCATTGCGCACACCCGTGCGCAGCGACAGCTCGTCCTGGGTGTACTCGGCGAGACGCCGCCAGTCGATCTCCGTCCAGACATCCCCGCGCTGCTCCAGCACGGGGCCGGTGAACCGGTGGGCGCCCAGCAGTGAGGTGCGGCGCAGGGCGACCCGCAGCAGCACGCCGCGGCGGGGCAGACGCAGCAGCAGGTGGCCGTCGGAGACGGCGCTCTGGTGCTCGGGGCCGGACACCTCGCGCAGCAGGCAGTTGAGGAGTGTGTACGCGACGACGGCGTCGGCGCTCGGCAGACCGGTGGGGGTGGCGCCGGCGGTATGGCCGACGGGCACGGGGGCGGTGGCGAGCGACTTGTTCAGCGGGGGCATCAACGGCTCCAGCGGGTACGGATGGATCGGAGACCTCTACGAGTGCGGGGCAGGGCGAGGGCGCAGGCGGTGACCACGGCCACGGCACCGCCGGTGAACACGGGGGCGGCCGGGCCGTACTGGCTGGTGCCCACGGCGGCGACGACGCCGGCGACGACCGCGCCCGCCTTGGAGAAGAACTCCAGCGAGCCGAACAGCCGGCCGGGAGCCCGGCCTTTGGCACATTCGGCGGCCAGCACGGACAGACAGACGAGCCCGAGGGTCAGACCCGCGCCGAGCAGCAGGCGAACGGCGATCAGCGTGAGCAGGCTGTCGGCCACACCGTGCCCGGCCAGGCCGAGCGCGATGCAGGTGAAACCCAGGGCGATGCCGAGGCGGGGGCGGTGGTGGAAGGCGGAGTGCACCTTCATCGCCGTCAGCAGATAGCACATGTGGGGCAGGGCGAAGATGACGCCCGAGAGGAACGGGGAGGTACCGGGTATGCGCTCGTCGATCAGCCGGATCAGGTAGGGGAAGGAGATCACGGTGGAGAAGACGAAGGCGAATTCAAGGGCGTAGAGGGTGCGGAGTGCGGATACCGGGGAAGGCTCCGGGCGCACCTCGCCCACGGGATCCGGCGAGACCGCCGCGGCCCGTCTCTGCCCGCGCGACTCCGGCAGGGCCGCGATGAGCGCCGCCGCGGTGAGGGGCAGGACGGCGAGCAGGGCGTACTGGCGGTGCGGGGACAGCCAGGGCGACAGCGAGCCGACGACCACGGGCGCGAAGACCAGCGCCGCCCGCGCCGCACCCTGCATCAGGGTGAGCGCCTTGGACAGCTCCGGCCCCTCCAGGGCGGCGCCGAGGTAACCGTTGGACGCGGCGAACGTGCCGCCGAGGATGCCCTGGAGTACGAGCGCCAGGGTGAAGGTGGCCAGGGAGTCGGCCCACCCGGCGAGCAGGAACGACAGCGCGAGCCCGAGCTGGGCACGCAGCAGCAGCCGCTTGCGGCCGAACCGGTCGGCGAGCTTCCCCCACAGGGGGGCGCCCACCGCGCCGAACACGGTCGGGACGACGTACAGCACACCCGCCCAGTGGGCGGTGGCATCGCCGAGCCCAGGGAGGATCTCGGTGAGGTAGGGAGGCAGCCCGAGGGCGGCGAAGGACGCCACGAAGTAGCATCCGGCGACGGCGTGCACTTGCCGACGCTCCAGCGTCGGCCGGGACGGGGTCGCGGGCACCGGCCGATCCGCGGGAGTTGCCGTCGGCGCTCCGGCGGTGTCCTTTGCCGGTTCGGCGGTGTCCGCTGCCGCTGTGGCTCTCGTCGCAGGTCCCGTGGCACTCATCGCAGGTCCCTCGCTCGCCGGCGCAGGTAGTTGGGGCCGGTCGTGTAGTGCGTGTTGATGTCCGAGGCGCCCGAGCGCTCCTTGGTGAGCAGCGTTCCGGCGGTGACCATCGCCTTCACCGGCAGCTCGGCGGCGTCCAGCACCCGCGCCCGCAGCTCCGCGCCCGGCTCCCCGCTGCCCGTACCGAGTCGCTCCGCCGCCTCGGCCAGCCGTTCGCGCACGAGCCCCAGTACCGCCTCGGGCGAAGCGGTGCGGCCGTGCGTCGACAGCCCGAAGGCGTACGAAGCGGCGCACAGGTGGAGGGTGATGGTGGTGAGCATGTCGGTGACGGCGCTGTAGTCGTCACCGGACATCCGCGGGTCCTGGAATCCGGCCAGCAGCTCATCGGCCTCCGCGCCCAGGGTCTGCCGCAGGCGCGGCACGTTGAGGCGGGGGCTGTCGTCGTCCTTGAACAGCAGCCGCACCCGGGTGCGGCCGTCCTCCGGGGTGCGGTCGAGCACCAAAGAGATGTTCTGCTGGTGGGATTCGATGGCGATCCCGTAGTCGTAGAGGGTGGTCTGCCAGTCGAGCAGCAGGGTGAGGCAGGCGTCGAGCAGCGCGAGGGGGTCGCCGTCGTGGAAGCGGTCGGCGAGGTGGTCGATGACCAGCCGCCCGCCGGGGGCGTGGCCGAGGAGGGCGGCCAGGGGCAGTACGACGGCGCCGTCGAGGCCGGCCGGGTAGCGGCGGCACAGGACGGCGAGCAGCTCGTGTCCGGCGTGGGCGTAGACCGTCTCGTCGGCGTGCAGGATCGCGTCCTTGAACCGCGGCTCCCGCCCGAGCACCGCCTCCAGCAGGCGCTGTCCGGCGGCGCCGTGCACCAGGGTGACGGGCTTGATGGTGCGGCGGTTGCGCAGGCCCAGGGTGGCGGTGGCCAACGGCAGCTTGAGGTGCAGGTCCGGCTCGCCGACCAGGCCGACCGTACGCATCGACAGGGTCGGTACGGCCTCCAGATACGGCTCCTTGGCCAGGACGGCCGTGCCCTCCAGCCCGGCCTCGCGCAGGGCCTCGCGCAAGGGTGCGCCGAGGCTGAGCGGGTGGACCGGGAGCGCGAGGTGGCTGTCGCCCAGCTCCGGCAGGCCGAGGTCGGCGGGGGAGGGCCAGCCGGCGGGCAGCATCGCGGGGCCGCCGGGGATGGTCAGCGCCTCCCGTGGCACGGCGAGCCAGCGCAGGGCGAAGCGCGGGTGGAACTCGGGTGCGTACGCCCGTAGTTGCGCATCGTCCAGGCCCGAGCGGCCGCGCGAGGTCGGGTAGACCGGGTGGTCGAGACGGGCGGCGAGGGCGTCGTAGGCGAGGGAGGCGGCAAGGCCCCTCCAGTCGGCGGGGTCGGCGCCGTGGCGGGCGGTCAGTGCGTCGAAGACCTCACCGGCCGTGCGCTCGTGCAGCCGCATCGTCGCCAGGGTCTGACGGCACTCCTCGGCGAACGCCTCGAAACCGGGGAGGTCGAGGGGGTCGGCGAGTGCGGTCAGGGCGGCCAGGACCTGGTCGGATCCGGTGAGTTCGGCACCCTCCGGCTCGCGGACGAGGACGGGGCGGCGGGCGGCGTACACGCCCTGAAAGCCGTCTTCGCGGACGGGGAGCAGCAAGGAGCCCTCGCCGCCGGGCAGCGGCAGGCGCACCCAGGGGCCGTCCTCGCGGTCGACCGTCGTGGTGCGGGTGCGCAGGCCCACGACGTCCTCGCGGAGGAAGGCGCTCAGCACGCGCAGCAGGAGAATCCCTTCGGCATCCTCGGCGCCCGAGATCTTGGTCGCGGTCGTGGTCGCGGTCGCCTTCGCGGCAGTCGTGGCGTCCGGGGTGGCGGCGCGGGTCACGGCGTGATCTCCCAGTGCTGATCGGCGAGGAACCCGGCCACGACACGGTCGACGGCCGCCGGGTCGGTGCCGACGGCCCGGACGACGCCGAGGTAGTCGCGGTTGGTGTGGTACAGCTCGTGCCGCTCGCCCACGGCACGCAGGGGCCGGTACACAAGGCGGACGCCGTCCACGATGAGGTCGGTGGCGGCGGGTGCGGCCGTCAGGGTGCCGGCGCGGTCGGCGCACGGCCAGTCGATCCGGGCCACGCCGTCGCGGCGGACGTCGAGTTCGGCGGGGAGCGCCTGCCCGAGATGGGTGCGCAGGACACGTTCGAAGAGCGGGATGCCGAGGAGCTCGGCGAGCATCAGGTCGCACTGGTCGCCGATGGCCCGGTAGTTGACCTCGATGATGCGGGCGCGGCCCTCGTGCACCACGAACTCGGTGTGGCAGATGCCGAAACCGATGCCGAGGGCATCGAGCTGGGTCAGGATCTGGGCCACGACCGGCTCGGGGTGGGCCGGGACGAAGGTGGAGCGCTTCTCTATGAAGTGCGGCGGCGCCGAGAGTTCGGTGCGGAACCCACCCAGGACGTGGCGGACGGCGCCGTCGCCGAGCGTCTCCAGCGTGTGCAGATCGCCCCTGAGGTACTCCTCGACGACCAGGGCGGCGCCGGGCCGCCGAGCCTGTATCTCCTTGCAGTGCAGGAGCAGGTCCTCGGGCGCGTGGACGAGGACGACGTCCTCGCTGGCCACTCCTTCACGCGGCTTGACCACGCAGGGGTACGGCACGTCGGCGGCCGCGGGCACCTCCCCGGGGCCGATCTCCATGGACCACACGGTGCCGGTGCCGGAGGCGGCGAGGTGACGGCGCATCTGCGCCTTGTCCTTGACGCGCAGGGCGGCCTGCCAGCTCTTGCCCGGGAGGCCGAAGTACTCGGCGGCCAGGGCCGCCTGCGTCTGCAGGTGATCGCTGTTGGTGAAGACCGCGTCGGGCGTGTGGTGGCTCGACATCCGGGTGATGACGGCGCGGAAATCGCGTACGTCGCACTCCAGGACCTCGACGCCCGCGGCGTAGCGGCCGCGGTGGCGCTCGGGCTGGTCGGTCAGGACGGTGACGTCGAGGCCGAGTCGGGCCGCGGCGGGGAGGAAGCCTTCGGTGACCGAATCCGTGGGGTTGATGGCGAGCAGGTACAACCGCATGGGCGGCAACCCCTTCCGAGTCGTGGCGAGGACGAGCAGCCGTGATCACGGAACGATCGGCTCGACACCGGCGGGGCGGGGGCAACACCGGCTGCCGCAGTTTAGGTTAGCCAAACCTAAGTTTTCAAGTCGCCCTTCCGGCGTCCGGCTTGGCCGACTTGATCAGCCATCACCTTAGAATAAGGTAAGGCTTACCAATCTACGCCGCCCCCTGGTCCTCACGTCTCTCCGACCCGCCGATACCCGCACGCTGTTGAGGAACGCCCATGACGACTCCCCTGGACACTCCCGTGCCGCGCAGGGCCGTGCGCGGGGGCCCTGCACTCGCCCCTGGCTACCGCCGTCTCGCCGCGTTGTGCGAGGCGCTGGCCGTACGGGTCGCGGGCGTCGGTGTCGGCGTCGGCGCTGGTGTCGGTGTCGGTGTCGGTGCGAACGCCGACAGCGCCGACGAGGAGGCGCGGCCGACCGGGGAATGGGTGACGGGTGCGGAACTGGCGCAGGACCCGCAGGCCCTGTCGGCCTTCATCGGCGCCGAGGCCGCGCGCATCCGCGAGCGCCACGGCCACGCGTCCCGCCCGGACGTCGCCGCCTCCCGTGCCCTGCACGACTACCTCTGGTCCGTCAGCCTGCTGATGAGCGGCACCTGGTACCTGGACCGCCGCGTCCCGCGCATCAGCCCGGCGGAGATCCGCGTCGACCTCGCGACGGGCGGGTTCGAGGTGACCCCGGGTTCCGGGTTCGCCTGCCTGCCGGACGACCCGGCCGCGGCCCCCGTCGCGCCCTTCGGCGTACGGATGTCCGACGTACGGAGGTCCGGTCCAGGGAGGTCCCGGGTACGCCCGGTCGCCGACGAGGAAGCGCTGCGCGCCGAATTGCGCTCCGCCGTGGTCGACCACATGCGGCCCCTGCTCGCCGCCATCGGCCCGCACGTGCGGCGCGGACCGCGCGCCCTGTGGGGCATGGTCGGCGACGACCTGGTGTCCGGCATCTGGTACCTCGGCCGCACCCTCGGCCAGGAGGAACACTCCGTCACCGCCGCGACCGAACTGCTCCCGGCTGCCATCGCGCCCTTTCCCGGCGGCGCCGACTTCCGCCGCCTGGTGGGCCGCGAGGGCCACCGGTACCCGACGCGCACCCGGACGGGCTGCTGCCTGTACTACAAGCTCGACGCCGCCGGCCCGTGCGGCACGTGCCCCCGCACCTGTGACGGGGAGCGGCTGCGGCGGCTGGAGGGCGAGGGCTGAACGGCCCTTCCACCCGCCGGGAAACGGCGTCGGGCCGGTACCGAGGATCTCGGTACCGGCCCGACGTGTCGGACCGCGCGGGTCAGCGGGTCCGTCGACTCACTTGGCGGGGTCGACCTTGAAGGTCTTCGCCATGTCGTCCAGGACCATGTCCGCACCCTGGAGGGAGACCGAGGTCATCCACGTGGCGTCGTCCACCTCGTGGACGTGGCCCTTCTGGACCGCGTTCAGGCGCTGCCACAGCGGGTTCTCCGTGAACTTCTTCTTGCGCTCCGCGCCGCCCGAGAAGGCCGTCAGGAAGATGTGATCGGCGTCGACCTGCTGGATCTGCTCTTCGCTGATCTCGATGTTGAACTTCGCGGTGTCGCGCTGGTTTTCCGGCCGCAGCAGCCCCATGTCCGTCAGGATGATGCCGCTGAAGGTCTTCGGGAGGTAGACGCGGGTCGGGCCGTCCACGAAACGGGTGACGGAGAAGGTCGGCTTGCCGCCGTCGCCGCTGCCGCCGCCCTGGGCGTTGATGGCGTCACCGATCTTCTTCGCGCGGGTCTGGTACGCCGTGAGCTCGGCCTTGGCCTTCTCCTCCTGGCCGAGCGCCGTGCCGAGGAAGGTGATGTTCTCCTTCCAGATCGGGCCGGTCGTCTTGACGAAGACGGTCGGAGCGATCTTGCTCAGCTGGTCGTACAGGTCCGCGTGGCGGACGGTGGCCGAGACGATCAGGTCGGGCTTCAGGGCCGCGATCGCCTCGAGGTTGGGGCTGTCGAGCGGGCCGACGTCCTTGGTGTCCTTGACCGCGTCGCCGAGGTAGGCGGGGAAGCCCTTCTGGTCACGGTACGAGCCGACGCCGCCGACGAGCGGGGCGTCCAGCGCGACGACGGCCTCGACGAGGCTGTTGTCCAGCGCCACCACGCGCTTGGGCTTGGTCTTGATCTCGGTGGTGCCCTTGTCATGGGTGATGGTGCGCGGGAACCCCGCGTCGGCCGCGGCGGCCGGCTTGTCGGCGGTGTCGGCGGCCTTGCCGTCCCCACTGCCGCAGGCGGCCAGCGAGAAGGCCATGGCCGCCGTCAGGACGGCAGCGGCGATCCGGCCGGGCCGACGGCGCTGAACGAAGGTGTTCATCGGGTTTTCTCCCAAGAGCTACAGTGCAGACGAGCAACTGGCCAGGGACCGCTCGGTGGTGACGAACACTTCGAGCAGACCCTGACCAGCATCTTAGGCAAGGCTTACCTACCTAGGCGTTGGTGACAATAGCCGCTGTCCCGGCCTGAATCCACCCCGCGGGGGATTCTCCACTTCGGTAAGGCATCCCTTACCTTGTGAGGCGTGACCTCGAAGCCCGTCGCCGGGAAGGCGGCCGATGCCGACCGCCGCCCCGTGCCGCCACCACGCCCCGCCCTTGGCCGAAACGCCACCGCCGCCGCAGCCGCCACCGCAACCGTCTCCGCTGCCTCCCTCGCCACCGACACGGCCCCCGGGACCGCGACCCGCGACCGCAACAGGACGGCCACCCGCGCCGCGTTGACGGCCGGACTCCTCGTCGCGCTCTTCGCGGCCGTCTGCGCGTCACTCGCCATCGGCACCAAGTCCGTTCCGCTGTCGGACGTACTCAGCGCGATCACCGGCGGTACCGACGGCGACGCGGTGGTGGTCCGGGAACTGCGCATGCCGCGCACCTTCCTCGGGCTGATCGTCGGCGTGGCCCTGGGCGCGGCCGGCGCGGTCGCCCAGGACATCACCCGCAACCCTCTCGGCGACCCGGGCCTCATCGGCATCAGCGCCGGCGGCTCGTTCGCCGTCGCCCTCAGCATCGGCGCGCTGGGGCTGACGAGCCCTTACCAGTACATCTGGTTCGCCTTCCTCGGCGCCGCGCTCGCCGGCCTGCTCGCGTACGCCGTCGGCGGCACCGGGTACGGCGGTGCCACCCCCGCCAAACTGGCGCTCGCCGGGGCGGCCGTGACCGTCCTGCTCGACGCGGGCACCAACACCCTCGTGCTGCTCGACGTCCGCACGCTCGACCAGTACCGGTTCTGGGCGGTCGGCTCACTCGCCGGCCGGGACTCCGGACTGGCCCTGACCCTGCTGCCGTTCGCCCTCGTCGGGCTCCTGCTGGCCCTCGGGCTCAGCGGCCGCCTCAACGCGCTCGCGCTCGGCGACGACCTCGCCAGCAGCCTGGGCACCAAGGTGCGGACGACGCGTGCCCTCGGCGCCGTGGCCGTGATCCTGCTGGCGGGGACGGCCGTCGCCGCCGCCGGTCCCGTGACCTTCATCGGGCTGGTCGTGCCGCACATCGTCCGGGCGTTCACCGGACCCGACGCCCGCTGGCTGGTGCCGTGTTCGGCGGTGGGCGGCGCGGCTCTGGTACTGACCGCGGACGTCGTCGGCCGGATGGTCGCCCGCCCCGGCGAACTGGAGGCCGGAGTCGTCACCGCCCTGCTCGGCGCTCCCTTCCTCGCCCTCCTGGTCAAGCGGGGCAAGTTGAAGGAGCACACCCGATGAGCCTGTCCACGACGAGCGCGTCGCCGACGAGCCCTTCACCCGCGAACCGGCCGGGGCCCCGCCCGCTGCGCCTGGAAGCCGGACCGGTCGGCGTCGCCGTGCGCCCCCGCGTCGCGCTCACCCTGCTCGGCCTCCTCCTCACCGGATTCGCCGGGCTCGTCGCCTCCGTGTCCCTCGGTACGTACGCCATCCCGATCGGCGACGTGCTCGGCGGAGTCCTCGGATACGGCCACGGTGCCTCCGACCTGATCATCCATGAACTCCGGCTGCCACGCGCCCTGACCGCCCTCCTGGTCGGCGCGGCGTTCGGCCTGGCCGGCGCCGTCTACCAGGCGGTCACCCGCAACTCCCTGGCCAGCCCCGACCTGATCGGCATCGCCGCCGGATCCGGGGCGGGCGCGGTCACCGCGATCCTGATCGGTGGGGCCACGTCCGCCGCGGCGGCCACGTTCGGCGCCGTACCCTTCGGGGCGCTCGCCGGCGCGCTGCTCACCTCCGCCGTGATCTACGTACTCGCCTACCGCGACGGCACCATCACCGGCTACCGCTTCGTCCTCGTCGGCCTCGCCGCGAACGGCGCCCTGGTCGCCCTGACGCGCTGGCTGCTGGCCCGCGCCGACATCGACCAGGCCGCCCGCGCCATGGTCTGGCTCACCGGCAGCCTCAACGGCCGCGGCTACGAACACGTCCAGTGGTCCGGGCTGGCCCTCGCCCTGCTCATGCCGCTGACGCTGGCGCTGGCCCGCCCGTACCAACTGCTGCAGTACGACGACGACACCGCGCGCAGCCTCGGCATCCCGCTGAAGCACTCCCGTATCGCGCTGCTCGTGCTCGCCACCTGCCTGACGGCGCTGGCCACCTCGGCCGCCGGGCCGATCGCCTTCGTCGCGCTCGGCGCCCCGCAGATCGCCCGCCGCCTCACCGGCACCGCCGGCATCCCGCTGGTGGCCAGCGCGCTGACCGGCGCGGTCCTGCTCATCCTCGCCGACCTGGCCGCCCGCCTCGTACTGGCCCCGATCGAACTGCCCGTCGGCGTGCTCACCGGCGCCGTGGGCGCCCCGTACCTGCTACTGCTGCTCGCCCGGGCCAACCGGGCCGGAAAGGGAGGCTGAGATGACCGCCCCACTGACCGCCCCACCCACCGGCGCTGACGCCGACGTGATCGCCAACACCGGTACCGACGCCGGGTCCAGCCGGGCCGCAGCCCTGCACGGCTCCGGTCTGCGCCTGGGCTACGGCGACCGGATCGTCGCCGAGGACCTCGACCTGCCGATCCCGGCGGGCCGGGTCACCGCTCTGGTCGGCCCGAACGCCTGCGGCAAGTCCACGGCCCTGCGCGCCCTGGCCCGCCTCCTCAAGCCGGCCGACGGAAGCGTCCTCCTCGACGGCGAGGACATCGCCTCCCTCTCCGCCCGGGACTTCTCCCTGCGCCTGGCCCTGCTGCCGCAGACCCCCAGCGCCCCGGACGGCATCGCCGTGCGCGACCTGGTCGCCCGCGGCCGCACCCCGCACCAGCGGTGGTGGCGCCAGTGGTCCGCCTCGGACGAGGCGGCCGTGGACGCGGCCCTGACCGCGACCGGAACGGCCGACCTCGCCGACCGCTCGCTCGACGAGCTCTCCGGCGGCCAGCGCCAACGCGTCTGGATCGCGATGGCCCTGGCCCAGGACACCTCGGTCCTCCTCCTGGACGAGCCCACGACCTACCTGGACCTGGCCCACCAGGTCGACGTCCTGGAACTCGTGGCCGACCTCAACCGCACCGACGGCCGCACGGTCGTCATGGTCCTCCACGAACTGAACCTGGCCTGCCGCTACGCCGACCACCTGGTGGCCATGCGGGAAGGCCGCATCGTGGCGGCCGGCCCCCCGTCCGACATCGTCACCCCGGACCTGGTCCACGACGTCTTCGGCCTCCGCGCCGAGGTCATCCCCTGCCCGGTGGCCGGCACCCCCCTGGTCATCCCCCAGGGCGGCCGCCGCCAGACCCCGGCCTGAGGGCCGCGCACCGACGAGCCGGCGAGCCCTTCGGGGCTGCCGCATGGGGGTGCGGTTCCGGTCGGGCTGCCCGGACCGCCCTTTCACCAGCGGATGGCGGTGAAGTCGACCGGCCGGGGCCGCAATTGCCGAGTACGGTCCGCCAGCGCTCCCAACCGCCGGGACATCTCGTCGGCGGGCAGTCGGCGGCGGTCGCCGTGGCCGGGCAGGACCCATTCGAACCGGAGCTGTCCGGCCGTCCTGGCCAGTGAGGCGGCCAACTCCTCGATGGAGTACCAGATCACGCTGTCCGCGACTTCCAGGTCACGTGTGGTGCGTGACCAGAAGAAGCTGTCTCCGCTGAAGCAGTACCGGTCATCCGCGAGGTAGAGCACGCTGCCCGGTGTGTGGCCGGGCAGGGGGTGGGCGGTGACCCCCTCACCGATCTCCACGGGCTCCAGGCCCCGGATCACCTGGTCCGCGTCCGGCGCCGCGTCGAGGTCGCCTTCGTGGATCCACAGCCGGGCGCCGTAATGGCCGGCGTAGCGGCGGCCGTGGGCGGCGTGGTCCCGATGGGTGAGGAGTACATCGGTGACGGGGCCCAGCGCCGCGTAACGCTCGGCGAGTTCGTGGTTCCAGCGCGGTGTGTCGATCATCATGACCGTATGGGAGGGCCGCAGCAGCAGGTAGGAATTGGCCCCTGCGGTGTGCTGGGAGTTGTGCCCGCACAGGAATACGCCGCTGTCCAGGGCCATCGGAAAGGGATCGAGGCCCCGGTCCGGTTGCCCGGAGGCGGGGCGGATCGAGCGGGTGGGGCAGGCGAAGGCCGCTGCGTGTAAGCGCCGCGTCTCCATTTCATCGCGGGGCGGCCGCAGGATCCGGGACCTTCCGTCGGCTTCGCCGATCAGTTCGGGCGCGAGCTGTCGCGCGACATCGCAGTTGAAGCAACGGTCGTCCACGTACCAGCCGTCCACGGCGGATCTCCGTCCTCGGAGGAACGGCCCCGATCGGGGCCGCTCCCAGGGATACCCCACCCGCAGCCGGAACCGGTAGGACCTGCCGGTCTTGTACTTCCGGCCCCCACGCCATCTCACGGATCTGGTCGGCGCCGAGCGGATGATCGCCTCCTCGCCAGGGACCTGTCGAGCCTCCACGTATCGTCACCGAGCTCGCGGCGGTGCCGCCGTTGCGGGTGTACCACCCTTGACCCGGTCACCGCGCGGCAACCGCGCGGGACCGCGACGCCCTCCTCGTCCGGGGGTCAGAGCTCGCCCGGGTCCAGCTGTTCCAGGGGGCCGAGTGCCGGTCCCTGGAGGACCTCGCCGTCGACGCCGAAGCGGGAGCCGTGGCAGGGGCACTCCCACGTTCGTTCCGCGTTGTTGAAGGCGACGAGACATCCGAGGTGGGTGCAGACGGCGGACACGGCGTGCAGACCACCCCTGTCGTCGCGGTGTACGGCGCAGGGCTTGCCGGCCGCCCTGATGACCGTCCCCTCGCCCGGCCGCAGGCTCCGTACGGGTCCGTTGGTGCCGTCGCCGAGCGTGTCGAGGCGGTCCTTGACGAAGTGCTTGCCGGTGTCCCACTGGGCTTTGAGGAGCTCCGGAGCGGAGCGCAGCGCGGATCCGAGGCGCCGGGGATCGTAGAGACCGCCCCACGGGTCCTTCTCGCCGCCGATGAGGGAGGCGATGACCGTGGCGGCCAGGACCCCGCCCGTCATGCCCCAGCCGGCGAACCCGGTGGCGACGTAGACGTGGTCGCCGCCGCCGGGCAGACGGCCGATGAGGGGCAGGGTGTCCGTGACGCTGTTGTCCTGTGCTGCCCACCGGTGGGTGATCGTGACGCCGGGGAAGTGCTGCTCTGCCCAGCTCTGCAAGCGTGCGTACCCGGCCTCGGTGTCGTGCCCCTCGCCCGGAGTGAACGCCTCTCCGGTGACGATCAGGAGGCGGCCGCCGTCGGCGAGCGGCGCCGTGCGCACGGACCGCTTGCCGCCCTCCTCCGTGATGTACATCCCGTCGGGATCGAGGTGGGCGGGCAGCGGGCCCGCGATCACCAGATCGCGGTGCTGCGTCAGCCGGGCGGTGAGCAGGGCATGGTCGAAGACGGGGTGGTGGGTGGCCACCACGACGTGGCGGGCGGTGACGGTGGCACCCGAGTCGGTGGTGAGCCGGCACGGATCGCCGTCGTCGAGTGCCGTGACGCGGGTGCCCTCGTGGATGTGTCCGCCGTGCGCGACGATGTCGTCGACGAGGCCGCGCAGGTACTTGAGCGGATGGAATTGTGCCTGGTCCTCCACCCGCACCGCTCCGGCGACCGGGAACGGCAGACCGGTCGCGGTGACGAAGGAAGCACTGAGCCCGGCTGCCCGGGCCGCCTCGGCCTCCGCGCGCAGGGCCGCCACGCCCTCGGGATCGCGGGAGTACGTGAAGGCGGGGCGTTCCTCCAGTTCGCAGTCGATGCCGAGTTCCGCGGCCACGTCGACGATGTGACGCAGCGCGGCGCTCTGGGAGGCCGCGTACCGGCGTGCGGTGTCCTGTCCGTGGTCCGTCCGGAGCGTGTCGTACACGGCGGTGTGCAGGGCGGTGACCTTCCCCGTCGTGTGCCCGGTGACGCCTCCCGCGAGCCGGTCCGCTTCCAGCACGACGACGCTCAGCCCCATACGGGCGAGTTCCCACGCCGTGCTGAGACCGACGATGCCGCTGCCGATCACCGCCGCATCCGCCTGCGCCGTCCCCGAGAGGGGAGCGAAGGACGGCAGGTCGGCCGTCCGCATCCAGTAGGAGCGGCCGTCGTTCGGAGGTCGGTTCATGTCCGGCGACTGCCCAGTGGGGCCGGGGTGATGCATGGACGTCCTCTTCGGTGACCCGCCGTGCCGGTCCGGACACGCTGGTGCGGAGGATGGGTCCCGCAAGGGGCGGGCGACGCGGCCGAGCGGGTGAGGGGGCCCACCCCCTCGGCCGACCCCGGAGGTTGTTTCGTGACGTCGGCCGGAGGATGGGGCGCACCATCCCCTGTTGCGAGGAGTTCTCTCCGATGCTGGAGCGCAAGCTGCTCAAGGACCGTGCCCAGGTCACCTTCGTCCTCCCGGCCGACAGCCCGCCCGGCCCCGTCAGCGTCGTCGGGGACTTCAACGACTGGCAGCCCGGAACCCACATCCTGGAGCGGCGCGGTGACGGCATGCGTGCCGTGAGCGTCGCGCTGCCCGAAGGGAGCGTCCATTCCTTCCGGTACCTGGCTGCCGGCGACTACTGGTTCGACGAGGAGCACGCGGACGCCCACGACGGCACGAACAGCCGCCTGCAGACCTGAGTACCGGGCGGCCAGGCACCCTGCCTGCCGTCCGTACGCCCTCGTCCGGGTCCCTCGCGCACGTTTCCGATGGGGCCCGGGCGCCCGTACTCCGTCAGGCACAACGGGGCCCGTGCTCCGCACCGCGCCAGTGGGATCACGGCAGGGGCGTGCCACCCGTGGCGTTCACGATCTCGCCGGTGATGTAGCTCGCCTGCGGCGAGGCGAGGAAGACGTACGCGGGTGCCATCTCGGCGGGCTGGGCGGGCCGGCCCAGGGGCGACTGCTCGCCGAACCGCTTCGCATCCGGCATCGTCGCCGGGATGAGCGGCGTCCACACCGGGCCGGGAGCGACGCCGTTGACGCGGATGCCCCGCTGGGCGAGCATCTGCGCGAGCCCATGGGTGAAGGAGATGATCGCCGATTTGGTCATGGCGTAGTCGAGCAGGTGGGGACTCGGCTGGTAGCCCTGGACGGACGTCGTGTTGATGACGCAGCCGCCCTTGGGCATGTACCCGAGCGCCTTGCGGGTCAGCCAGAACATTCCGTACAGGTTGGTCTTCATCACCCGGTCGAACTGCTCCGTGGTGATCGCTTCGATCCCGTCGGGCTGCGACATCTGGTAGGCGGCGTTGTTCACCAGGATGTCGACGCGCCCGAGCTCGGTCACGGCCCGGTCTATCAGGGCCCCGCACTGATCCTCGTCGCGGATGTCGCACGCGACGGGCACCGCTGTGCGGCCCGCCTCCCGCACCAGCCGGGCCGTCTCGGCGGCCTCGTCCGTCTCCTCGGGCAGATGGGTGAAGACGACGTCGGCGCCTTCCCGGGCGAAGGCGAGGCATACGGCCCTGCCGATGCCGGAATCGCCGCCGGTGACCACAGCCGCCCGGTCGGTGAGGAGGCCGTGGCCGCGGTAGGACTCCTCGCCGTGGTCGGGTCGAGGGTTCATCGCCTCGGTGAAGCCGGGGTGGTCCTGTTCCTGGTCGGGAAAGGGAGGACTGGGGTGGCGGGTCACGGGGTCGGGAACTCGGGGTGTTTCGTGCGGCATGGGATCTCCGTGGTGCGCCCGTCCGGGCGGATCGAGGAGCGGCCGCCAGGGTGATGCCGACCCCCTTGTCGGGAGGGGCGGCCGCTCCGCAACGACAGCGGTCAGTGGCCGAGGGCGCTCTTGAGCTGCTGCTTGTTCATGGTGGAGCGGCCCTCGATGCCGCGCTTCTTCGCCTCTTCGTACAGCTCGTCCTTCGTGCGCCCGGACGAGCCGGCACTCCCGGACTTCTGTCCGCCTCGCCCGGAGGCCGACGTGCCCTGTGTGGAGCCACGGTTGGCCGATTTACTCTCCCCCGACCGGGCACGCTCCTTGTTCACCGTGCGTGAGGCCATCTCCTTAGCGCGGTCTTCGGACATGCCGCGCTTCTCGCCGGACTCCTTGATGTGCTCGTACTGGCGCTCGCGCTTGGGGCTGGATCCTCGGGGCATGGCGGAACCTCTCTTCGTTGGGGGGACCTCAAGGTCAGGGTGCGCGTACCCGGATCCGCGCGCATCTCACGCGGAGCGAACGGCGGCGCGGCGCTCCTTCGCCGTGTCACCAGATCATGAGCGACTCCGACAGGGCCGCCGTGTTCATGCCCTCATCCCCCTCATCGTGATGAGTTCGCCCTTCCAGGGTCATGGAGGAGGAGATCGCGGGCAGGGGCGTGGTGAGGAGAAGAAGCCCCCCGGATACGGGCGGACCGTGGTGCCCGCTCCGGGCGAAGAGGAAGGATTGTTCAGATGTCGCAGGTGGAAGAGTCCGTCGAGGTCGATGTTCCGGTGCGCACCGCGTACAACCAGTGGACGCAGTTCGAATCGTTTCCGCACTTCATGGACGGAGTGGAACGGATCGACCAGCGCACGGACACGATGACGCACTGGGTGGCGAAGATCGGCGGAGTGACCAAGGAGTTCGAGGCGGAGATCACCGAGCAGATCCCGGACGAGCGGGTCGCCTGGACCGCGCTCGGCGGCGAGGTCAAGCAGGCCGGTGTGGTCACCTTCCATCATCTGTCCGACAACCGGACCAAGGTGATGCTCCAGCTCGACTACGACCCGGATGGGTTCGCGGAGAACGTCGGCGACAAACTCGGCTTCGTCAAACGGCAGGTCACGGGCAACCTCAAGAAGTTCAAGGCCTACATCGAGGAACGCGGCCACGAGAGCGGCGCCTGGCGCGGCGAAGTCTGAAGCCACCACTGAAAGGCCGCGTGCGGGTGAACACCGGCCTGCCCGCGCGGACGGGCCGGCCGGGTCGACCGGGTTGTCGCGACCTGTGATCGTCACCAGCCGACGAATCCGGAGTATGGGGAAGCGTCTACGTGCCTGTGAGTGCGGGCCGATCGTTGAGCCGGTGTGAACGCATTTCATGATCTCGAGGACCATCACTGGGCGGCCGTCGGCCGGCTGCTTCCGAGGTGCGGGCCGGGCGGAGCGGACTACCGGTCCATCGTCAACGGCATCCTGTGGCAGCAGAACGGCGGCCGCCGCTGGCACGACATGCCCGCCCGTTACGGGCCCTGGCACCGCTGCGCCGAACGCCTGCGCCTGTGGAACGCCGACGGCACCTGGCAGGCGATCCTCACGATCCTTGCCGACAGCGGCCACCCCGTCCGATGCGCCGACAGCGGCCAGGAGGCGGAGCCGACCGCAACGACGGGGACGGACCGGACCACAGAAGAGGACTGGAACCGCCCCTGGATGACCTAGTGCCGCGTCAGGCAATGTTCGCCCCGTCGCGACGCCCGGCACGTGCTCTCGCCGCACCGGCCGAAAGCCCAAGTACGTCCAGTACGAGCGC
>NZ_JBEOXE010000097.1:0-22779 GCF_040296485.1 Streptomyces sp. NPDC002138
TTTGTCGCCGGGGGGGTGTTTGGGCGCGGGGTGCCACCCCGGGGGCCCCCGCGGGGGGGGGGGCCCGGGGCGGGGGGGGGGCCCCCCCCGGGCCCCCCCCGACCGAGCTGTCGTGCGGTGTCGGCGACCCGGGGCGCGGATGCAACCGGGTCGCCGTGCGCGCCAGCGGGGCCAGTTCGGAGAAGACCGCGGTGACGTCGACCGGTCGCGGTGGGGTGGTTCGGCTCATCTTTCTGGCTCCCGATGGCACGTATCGAACGGGGTTAGTTCCCCATGTTCAGCGTTCCGGTGTTCTTGTAGGTGTTCGGGATGGAGACATCGGGGAAGAGTGGCTGCGTCGTTCCATCCGAACGCTCGATCCTGGCAGTGATCCTGACGCCCACGGGAATCGTGCTGTCGGCGTTCTGGTAGTCGGGCGTCACCTCGTAGAAGATCGCGTCGTTCGGCCCGAGGATGCCGCCCTTGACCACGGGCCGCACCGCCAGTTGGGCAACGGTCTCATAGGTCCGCATGCTGGGCGATCCGGTGTTCATGCCGGACTGCCAGCAGGGGACGAGGTTGATCTGTCCGCCGTCCAGGACCGCGCCCTTACCACCGAGGACGTTGGCGATGAGGTGACAGCGGGCCAGCCCGGCGGTGGAGGAGCTGGCGTTGCGGAAGAACTCGGCGTCGTCCCAGCCGGTGATGTCCCCCGACGCGGAACTGCCGTCCCCCGTCACCGTGCCCAGGCAAGCCTGTGCCACGCTCGCCCGGACACCGGACGGGCTGGTCGGGACGGTCTTGTTGACGTGCGCGACCGGTTGGCTGGTGTTCCTGATCCATCCGTTGCCGGAGAGTCGCGAATCCGTCGGCGCGTTCTGCCGGCAGACGGCCAGCGGCTCGGTGAGCGAACCGGAGATCTCGAGGTTGAACCGCTCGTCCTCCACCACGCGCTGGCTCTCGAAGCCATCGGCGAGCTGGCTCTCCCCGACCTGACGGTCGGCGAGCGGGACGTGGGACCGCGCGCAGGTGCTGCCGGCGCCGCCGTCCAGCACGTCGACCACCCACCCGCCGGCGCTGTGCCGCGGGAGGAGTTCGGCGCACTGGGCACCGTCGACGCCTCCCTCGCGGGTGGCGGAGAGGGGGAAGTCGGCGCAGGCGTCGCCCGGCACGAGGTCCGTGCGGGCCTGGAAGGTGCCGCAGGTCCGGGCCGCCCGGCCCGCTGCGTCACCCTTCGCCCGGGTCAGCGGCTTGGCGCGTCCCCAGCCGTCGGGGAGGTTGCTCTGGGCCCACAGGTAGCCGGCCGCCGCGGCCCCCGCGCCGGACGGGCTCTGCTGGTCGCTCATCTTGACGACGGGCATGTAACTGGGCACGACACAGCCGGGGTCGGGCGTGCCCGTGGTGGCGGTGTCCCGGACGGCGTCGTCGCAGCGGATCTTCTCCGGGTTGCTCCAGGACGCGCTCGGGTCCGTGATCTGGGCACCGGGCGAGGACACGAACAGTTCGTACGTCGTGTTGAAGTCGAGCTTCGCGCCGGGGGCCGGGGTGGATTCGTAGCCCACGTCCCCGTTGAAGACCTGGTCCTGGACGATGGTCTTGTTCGTCCACCGGGGGGACTTGGTGACCTTGCAACCGGCCGAACAGCCGGCCTTCCACCTCAGGCTCAGCGCCTTGACGTCACCGGTCGCCTTGGTCATGGTCACCGAGACGAGCTCGATCCACGTCGTGCCCTTGGCGGGCAGGACGGCGCTGGTCGACACGTCCAGCGTGCCCGTGCCGAGCACGCCGCCGTTGGTGTTCCTGAGCGTGTAGATCACGGTCACGCCGCGCACGCAGTAGGTGAAGCGGTTGTGGTACCAGTTCCCGGAAGGCACCACCAGCGAGCAGCCCCCGGTGTCGGCCGCGGCGGCCGGGGCTGCCGACGGGGCGGCGGCGCGGCCCTGCCGCTTGTTCGGGGTCTCCGGCGCGGCGATCGTGGTGACACAGGCGCGTACGGCGCCCGCCTTGCGCTCGCGGGAACCGGCGGGCGTGGGCTCGCACTTCTCCCCGGGCGTCACGGTGACGGGCTGGATCTTGCCGGGGGCCACCGCCACCGGCGCCTTGTCAGGGGTGGCCGGGGCAGCTGCCCGGCCGTCGTCGGCGGCGGCGGTGCCCGCCGCGGTGAGGCTCATGGCGAGGAGGAGACCGGGAAGTATGCGTCTCCAGCGTGGTGAGATCATGTCTTCTCTCTGTAGGAAGTCGCCCCGGGCGAGATCTGGCGGGCCCTGCGATGCGTCGGGCCGTATCGCCTTCCCCCGCCCGGAGCGGGACGTACGACGTCACGCGCACGCACCGTCAGTGGCGGTGCGTCATGACCGGATCGGGTGTTCCGATCCCTGGTGCGATCCGTGGTGCGATCCGCGTTCCCCTGCGGAAACGATTCACCGGCGGTCGAACCGCCCGCCGGTCCCGTCAGGAGCAGAGGTCGTAGAGCAGCTTGGAGGCGGCCCCGGCGGCCTTCTCCACCGTGCGGACGACCGGCTTGGCCACGGAGGTGGCGGCCTTCCCGCCGCCCCGGGTGACCAGGCTCAGCGCCGCGCGCCCGGCGGAAGACACGAACTCACCGCTGGTGAAGCCGTATTCGATCCCGCTGGCGATCGCGCTGACGCCGGCGGCCACGACCGAGACGCCGAGGCAGATCGCGGCGATGCTGCCGAGAACGGGCGCGGCGGGGAAGAACACGCACGAGACGGCGAATCCGGCCGCGAGCAGCCCGGCGGCCGTGCTCACCTTGTCGGCGGTGTCAGCCCACCACTTGGCGTCGTTCCACCATTCGTCCTTGCCGGGCTGGCTCCCCTTGGGGTTGACCGTGTCGTTGTTCGTCGTGTCGGAGGGGTTGCGGTTGGCGTCGCGGTTCTTCTGCGCCTCCTCGGCCGCCACGCGCGCGGCCTCCCGCACCTCGGCCGTCCGCTTGTCCGCGGCGATCTGGCGTGCCTCGGCGGCGGCGTTGGCGGCGCTCTTGGCGTCCCTGCCCGCGGCGAGCTCGGCCTGGTGGGCGTTGGCGGCGGAGGTCTGGGCGCTGTACGCGGAGGCCTGGGCGCTGCGGGCCGCGTCGACGGCGCGGTTGGCGGAATGGTTGGCCGCGCGGGAGGCGCTCTGGGCGGTGGCGGCGGCGTCCTTGGCCTTGTTCGCCGAAGCCTGGGCGTCTGCGGCGGACTTGTCCGCGGCGTCGGCGTGCTGACGGGCCTTGTCCGCGAAGCCCTGGGCCAGGTTCGCCGAATCGACCGCCTTCTGGGCCCACTCCTGGGCCTTCTGGCCGGCGTCCCGGGCCACTGCCGCGACCTCGGACGCGAGCGCCGCGGCTTTCTGCGCCTCCTGGGCCACCTTGGCCGCCGCGGCGATGCTCGCCTGCATGGCGGCGGCGTGGCTGAGGGAGTCGTAGTCGAGCTGGGCCGCTCGGTGCTGGACGGATTCCACGAAGTTCCGGCGCATCCACGCGGGGCCGGACATGGCGACCTCCGCGTACGCCTTGGAGTACGCGTCGCCGCTGGCGATGACCTTCATCGTCCTGACGGCGTCGTCCTCTTCGATGGCCTTGGGCAGGTCCTCGTCGAAGAACTTCTGGAGGGCTTCCGGGGTGTTCTTGTTGAGCGCGTCGTTGGCGGCCTTGGCAACGGCGGCGCCGGGATTCGAGTTCAGGATCTTCAGGATGTTGACCCTGTTGTCGTCGGCACGTGACCGGATGACACCGCCTGTGTTGAAGTCGCCCTCCGCGGGGGTGCCGCCGGCGAGGGCCTGGAACGCCGCCCTGGCGACGGCCGGTTCGGAGACCTGAGCGATGAAGAGGATGGTCTCGCGGTCGTCCTGGGACTGCGCGAGCTGCCGCTCGAGGTCGATCCAGGAGTGGACGTCGTAGTCGGACCCGGCGAGCGCGAAGCGGGCGGCCTGACGGGTCCACGTGCCGCTGGAGTCCAGCAGCGCGACGGCGGCCTGGCGGCCGAGGACGGCGGCCGCGGTCAGGTCGTCGTTGCCGAGGGCCTGCTCCGCCTTGGCGATCAGGTCCTTGGTGGCCTGCGCGGTCTGCTGGGCCTGGGTGCGCTTGTTCAGGTTGGCCGCGCGTTCGTTCTTGTCCAGCACGGCGAGCTGCGCGGCCTCCTTCATGCCTTGCAGCTTGTCGGTCGCCAGCGCGGCGGCCTCGGCGTCGCGGGCGTTCTTCTCCACGAGGATCGCGTCCGCGACGGCCTGGGTCGCGAGGTTGGCGGCCTTGACCGCCTCGTCGGCGTATTCGGTGGACTTGTTCGCGAAGTCGATGGCCTGACCCGCGTACCTGACCGCGTTCTCGGCAGCGTCCGCGGCCTTCCCGGCGTGCACGGCCGCGGACTTGGCGGCGCTGTTCGCGGTACGTGCGCACCGCGCGGCCGTCGAGGCCAGCGCCTGGGCCGTGGAGGCCGCGTTGGTCGCCTGGTTGGCGGCGCTCGAGGCGATATCGGCCTGGCGCTTGGCCTCGGCCGCCTCGCCCTGGGCGGCGCCGGAGGCCTCGGCCGCCTGGGCGGAGGCCCTGGCGGCGGCCGCGGCGTCGCGTGCCGCGTCCGCGGCGGCCAGGCCGGCGCCGGCCGACTGCTCGGAAGCGGTGGCCGCGTCCTCGGCCGCCTTGGCCGCGGAGTTCGCCTTCGCGGCGGCGTCCCGGGCGGCGAGTGCGGCGTCCTTCGCCTCACTGGTCTTCGACGCGTCCTTCGACGCGGCGATCGCGGCGTTGTAGGCGCGCGTGGCCGCCGATCCGGCCGCGGCGGCGGCCTGTGAGGCGGCCGTCGCTGCCCAGGACGCGCGCTGCGACGCCTGGACCGCGGCGGACGAGGCGTTGATGGCCGTACGGGCGGCGGAGGCCGCACCGCTCGCGGCGGTGGCGGCCTGCCGGGCGGCGTCGGCGGACCGGCGCACGTCGTCCCGGGCCAGCTCGGCTTCGGCGGCGGCCTTCTCGGCCGACTCCTTGGCCTTGCTCGCGGCTGCCGTCGCACGCGCCGAGGCTTCGACGGCCAGATCGGTCTGCTCCCGCGCACGCGCGCTCTCGCGCTCGACGATGGCGAGCAACTGCCCGATGGTGGCGGCCTCCTGGTCCCGGGCCCGCGCGATGTGCTGCCCGGTGTCGAGGTACCACTGCACGTCGTCGGCCGTTCCGCTCAGGGCGCGGTTGGCGTACTTCGTGAGCTCCGGGCCCGCCGTGGCCAGGCCACGGACGATCTCCACCCGCGCGTCCTCCAGCCGGGCCTTGTACTGGCCGGTGAGCAGGAACTGCTCCAATGCCGCGTCCGTGCCGGCGTTGAGCGCGGTGTTGCCCTCCCGCTTGATGCTCTTGCCGCCGTTGGCCATGACGCTGAGGGTGGTGACCCGCATGTCTTCGGTGACCGACGGGCGGAACCCGTCCTTGACGAACGCGGATATCGAATCGTCGCCGCCGTTGAGGGCCGCGGTCACGTCCCTGCGGACGCTCTTGCCCCCGTATCCCAAGTAGGTGAACGCGGCCACCCGGCTGTCGATCCGCGTCGCTTTCGGCAACTGCTCGAGGAGGAAGGCCGTGATCTCCTGATCGGTGCCGGCGAGGGCGTACGCGGCCGCCTGCCTGGCCGAACGGCCGCCCAGCATCCATGCCTTGACGACCTTGGCCCGATCCGTATCCGGAAGTGCCAATGCGTCGCCGGCCGGGGCGTCCGTACCGGTTGCCGCCCGGACCGGGGTCGTCACTAACAGCGGGGTCGAGACGGCTGCCATCCCGGCCGCCACGGCGGTCGCGAAGCGGCGCCGGCTCCAAAATGTCTCCTGCACGGAAGAACCTCTCTGATCAGCGATTGCTCGAGCTCGAGAATGAAACCCGCCCGGGTTTCTCCATCGGGCGGCAACGTGCCGACCATATGCAGCACGCACACCTTAAAAACAGCTGGCCGGAACCCGGCCCGCAATAAATCCGAAAGATGGCCGGATCTCGACCATAGATTTTCGGAAAACCGTTACAACCATTCTGGAGAGTGGCGCACGTCACGCCCAGGATGGAGAAGATGTGCCGGTATGTGGACTTTTATTCCGTTGGCCGGAAGGCGTTCGCCTTGGTTTCATGCAGATGATCGTCAGCCACCGGAAAAGTGACGCCGTATTTCACGCGCACGCGCCCTCTTGGGCTTTCCTTTTCCCTCGCGCCCCGCGCTCGCGCGGTCGCGGACCACCTGAATCGACATGGGGGACGAACATGAAGGCACGCACCACGACCCTGCGGATCGCCGGCGCGGCTCTGGCCGCCGGGGCTCTGGCCTGGGTCGCCTTGGGCGGAGTAACGGGCACATCCCCTAAGGATGTTGTCGCGGCGCAGTCGATCGCCGACGAAGGCCCGGGCTACGCGATCGAGGACGGCGCCTACCCGAACGCCGACAAGATTCTCGCCGAACAGAAGATCAAGCTGAAGAGCGGGGACGGCCACATACTCCTCGCCGAATGCACGGGTGCACCCGAGCTGATGGAAGTCTTCTCCCACGCAAATGAGAAGATCTGCTTCCGGGTCACCGGGAACAAGGGATACCTCAGCCTGGAGATTCCGGCCGTTTTCGGAGTCAAGGGAAATGACTACGCGGCCCAGGTGCAGATGTCCACCGGCAGCGAGGAGAAGACGTTCAGCGTCGGAAAGAACACCTGGACGGCCGTCGGAGAGACCGCGGACGAGCAGGGCCGCGATTTCATGCTCCTGGAGATCAGGACGGCCAAGTGACCACGGTCCGGGAATCGTCACCTGCCGCGCTACGAAAGAAGTCCATGCCTGCAATTCTTGGCCGCCCCGCGCGATTAAGCGGTCCCCTCGTCGCGGCCACCGCCCTCGCGGCGGGCCTCTTGTCGGCCGCGCCCGCCCAGGCCGTCGCCGGTCCGGAGACCGCCGCCGGCCGGTACCCGTACCTCGCGAAACTGGACATCGGCGACGCGTCCCCCGGCCGCGGATGCACCGCGGTCCTGGTCGACCCCCGCTGGATCCTGACGGCCGCCGGCTGTCTGGCCACCACCCCCGGCACCCCGGTCCCGGCCGGGAAGCCCGCACTGAAGACCACCGCCACACTCTCCGGGCAGACCCGGGACGTCGTGGAGGTCTCGGCCGGCGCCACCGACCGTGACGTGGTCCTGGCCCGCCTGGCCGCCCCCGTCACCGACATCGCTCCCGCCCGGCTCGCGGCCACCGCTCCCCCGGCCGGGGCCGAGCTGGCCGCCGTCGGCTTCGGCCGGACGAGGACGGAGTGGGTCCCGGGCAAGGCCCACACCGGCGCGTTCACCGCGGACTCCGCGGACGCGACCACCCTCTCGATCACCGGCAAGGGCGCCGATGTCCTCTGCAAGGGCGACACGGGAGGCCCGCTCCTCAACGCCGCAGGCGAACTCGTCGGCATCAACAGCCGCTCCTGGCAGGGCGGCTGCCTCGGCACCGCCCCGGCGGAAGTCCGTACGGGCGCCATCGCGGCCCGCACCGACGACCTCGCCCCCTGGATCCAGGGCATCACCGCCCCGCGCAACGGAAACCAGGTGTCCCTGCTGGCCGGCGGCGGCGGAGCGATGTGGTCCCGGTTCGGAGACCTCGGGTACGGGGAGTACGGCCCGGCCTGGGCCAAGGTCGACGGCCAGGACGTGTCCCGGGTGGCCACCGTCCGTGACGGCGACACGGTGCGCGCCTACGCGATCGTCGACGGCCGGGTCTACGGCCAGGACCTCGATCTGGCGGCCAACGGCCGGTGGTCCGGTTGGGGCGAGGTGCCCGGCGGCGCCTCCGGTGCCAAGGACATCGCCGCCTCTCTGGTGGGTTCCAGCGTCCACGTGCAGATCGTCGGCGCCGACGGCGGCCTCCACACGCAGGTCGCCGACTACCGGGCGGGTCACTGGAACACCGTGTGGGACGCGGTCGGAGCCTCCGGGCTGACCCGCGTCGCCAGCGTGCCCGCCGGTCCACTCGTACGCGTACAGGCCGTCGCCGACGGACGCGTCTACGGCCGCGACTTCGACACCCGCAGCAACACCTGGACGCCGTGGGGCGAGGTCCCCGGTGGGGCCTCCGGGGTCAAGGACATCGCCTCCAGCCTGGTCGGCAACAACGTCCAGGTGCAGATCGTCGGCGGCGACGGCGCCCTGTGGACCCAAGTCGGCAACTACGACGCCGGCCACTGGAACGACCTGTGGACCAGGGTCGGCGGCGCCGGCCTGACGAACGTCACGAGCGCCCCCTCGGGCGCCACCGTCGAGCTCTACGCGAGCGACGCCGCGGGCAGGATCGACAACGCCCGGCTCGACACCGTCACCGGCACCTGGAGCACGCTCCGGGAACTGGGGGGCGAGCTCTCCGGCGCCACCGACGTCTCCGCCGCGATCCTGGCCGCCCCCTCGAGGGTGACGCTGGCCGCGACCGCGGACAACGCGCTGTCCCTCCAGAGCGGCAGCCTGGCCACCGGCGCCTTCGAGGCCCGGTGGAACGACAGGGCCGGCCTTCCGGTCACCCGCCTCACCAGCGTCGACACCGGCGGCGCGATCCGCTACGTCGGCGTCGCGGGAGGCAGGGTCTACGACCGCGCCTACGACCCGTCCACCGGGGTCTGGGGCAGCTGGGGCGAGGTGCCGGGGGGCGCCGTGGGCGTCAAGGACGTCTCCGCCACCATGATCGACAACGTCCTGTACGTGCAGATCGTGGGCATCAACGGCGACCTCCACACCCAGGTCGGCGACTACAACGCCGGTCACTGGGACCCCACGTGGACCGCCGTCCCGGGCTTCACCGGACTGACCGGCCTCACCTCGGTGAAGGCGGGCCCCTACGTCCGCCTCTACGGCATCGCGGGCGGCAAGGTCCACGGCCGTGACCTGGACACCCGGAGCAGGACGTGGAGCGCCTGGGGCGACGTCCCCGGCGGCATCACGGGCGCCAAGGACATCACGGTCTCCCGTGTCGGAGCCACCGTCCAGATCCAGGTCATCGGCGCCGACGGGGCCCTGTACGGCCAGGCCGGCGACTACCTGGCGGGGGCCTTCAAGCCGTCCTGGACCAGGATCGGCGGCGCCGGACTGACCCGTCTGTCCAGCACCGCCGCCGCCGGCAACGTCCACGTCCACGCCATCGGCGCGGACGGCACGGTCCGGAGCACGACCCTCGACACCACCCTCGGCACGTGGACCGCATGGCGTCAGGTTCCCGGCACCCTCACCGCGCCGACCGACCTCACCGCCACGGCCACCCGCTGACCGGTCCGGTCGTAGCGCTCACTTCTCCCACACCACGAGGAGCTCCATGTCTCGCAACGGTTCACGCTCGGCGTGGGCTGCCGCCCTGTTGGCCACCACAGCGGTGGGAAGCGGCCTGCTCGCCGCGGGTCCCGCCGCGGCCCTGAACGGGAGCGACGCCCCCGCCACCGGCTACGCCTTCGCGGCGAAGCTCACCATCGATGACAAGAAGTCCTGTTCGGGCGCTCTGGTCGACGCCCAATGGGTGATCACCGCCGCGTCCTGCTTCCGTGACGGCTCCGCGACCGTCCCGGCCGGCAAACCCGCCGCGAAGACGACGGTGACCGTGGGCCGCACCGATCTCACGCAGCCCACCGGCACCACCGTCGAGGCCGTGGAGCTCGCCCCTCACGCCGACCGGGACCTGGTCATGGTCAAACTCGCCTGGCCGGTCGTCGGCGTGGACCCCGTCAAGGTCTCCACCACCGCCCCCGCGCCCGGTGAGCAGCTCACGTCACTGGGGTTCGGCCGGACGAAGACGCAGTGGGTTCCGGACAAGGCGCACACGGGCGTCTTCTCCGTGACCTCCGTCGACGCGGGCGCGCTGGGTCTGGGCGCGTCGGGCGACGCGGTGGTCTGCAAGGGTGACACCGGCGGCCCCGCGCTGCGCCAGAAGGACGGGGGCGTCGAGCTGGCGGGCATCAACTCCCGCTCCTGGCAAGGCGGGTGCCTGGGCATGGACGCGGCCGAGACGCGCACCGGCGCGATCGGTGTCCGTGTCGACGACGTGGCGGCCTGGGTCGACCAGGTCCGCAGGACCACTCCCGCGGTGCGGCTGCCCGGCCTGGTGCCGAGCGTCACCAGGGTGATGACCACGGGCGACTTCAACCGTGACGGGCGCGGCGACATCGCCGCGGTCACCGCCGACGGCAACCTGCACACCTTCGCGGGCCGTCCCGACGGCACGTTCGAGTACGGCCGCCCGCTGTGGCGGGCCGACGGTTCGTGGGCCCCGGCCAAGAAGATCATCGGGGGTGACTTCAACGGCGACGGGATCACCGACATCGCCTCCGTCTGGAGCGACGGCGCCCTGCGCCTGTACGCGGGACAGGCGGACGGCAGCCTGGCGAGCGGGAAGGCGATGTGGGCGGACGCGGGCACCAACTGGGACGCGATGCGCCAGCTCGACCGGTACCGGGCGGCGGGCTCCGGCCGTGACGGTCTCCTCGCCGTCTGGGGCACGGGGGACGCCAAGGGCTCCCTGTACGCCTATTCCACCGGCGCGGACGGCGTTCTGGACGGTCAGAGCCGCAAGATGTGGCCCGACACCACCTGGCTGAACATCCAGAGGATCACCACCGGTGACTTCAACAACGACGGCCGCGACGACGTCGTGGCCATCGCCTCCGACGGCACCCTGCGCCGCTACAGCGGCAACACCGCCGGCGGTCTGGACTCCGGCGTGTCCATGTGGCCCGACGCCGGCTGGAACAACATGCCGGTGATGCTGTCCGGCGACTTCAACGGCGACGGCAAGGCCGACCTCGGCGGCCTGTGGAGCAACCAGCAGCGCTTCAGCCTCTACAGGGGCAACGGTCAGGGCGCGGTCGCCGCGGGCACCAACGCCTGGCCCTCGCCGCTCCCCCTGCCCGCGGGCGGTCAGATCCGCAACGCGAACAGCGGCAAGTGCCTGGAGATCACCGACTCCAGCAAGGAGAACAGCGCTCCGGCCCAGCAGTGGTCCTGCGGCGCCCAGCCCGGCGCGAAGTGGGAGTTCCGCCCGACCGCCACCGCGGGCGTCTACCAGATCGTCAACGTCAACAGCGGCAAGTGCCTGGAGATCATCAACTCCAGCAAGGACAACGGGGCCCGCGCGCAGCAGTACACCTGCTACGACATTCCCACCATGCAGTGGACGATCAAGCAGGCCGGCCTGACCGTCAGCCTGGACATCACCAACGTGAACAGCGGCAAGACCCTCGAGATCGGCGATTCCCGGACGGACAACGGGGCGCCCGCCCAGCAGTGGACGCACTCGACCGACGCGTCCTACGCGACGCAGAGCTGGTACCTGTAAACGGAACCTGTCAACGGACGTACCCCCGGGCAGGCCCCGGGGGTACGTCGACCCACGGCCGGCCGCCCTGTCATCGCAGCGGGCGGTCGGCCGTCCGGGTGGTCAGGGTCGCGCTCAGGGCGACGGCGAGAAGCAGGGCGGTCGCGAGGGCGAGGGCGGCCCGCGGGTCGCCCCCGAGGGTGAGCGCGCCGCCCGCCAGTGCCCCGGCGAGCAGAGTCAGTACGGTGACGAGGCGGCGTACCGAGGCCGCGCCCCAGCGGTCCGCGGCGAGGCCGGTCAGCGCCCGGGTGACGACGGTGGTGGTCAGGTCGGGCACGGCGAGCCGGTGCACGACGCCGTTCTGCAGGCCCATTCCGAGGGCCAGGAGGACGATGACCGCGAGCTGCCCGCCGCCGCTCTGCCGCGTGGCGAGCGCGGCGCCCACGAGGACCGCCTGCACGGCCACCAGCGGCCCCGCCAGGCCCGCGGGCCGCTCCCCACTGCGCAGCCGACCGGCCGTCAGCGCCCCGGCGAGGAAGGCGCCCAGGGCCACCGCCGAAGCCTCGGCGGACAGGGAGCGGTCGCCTGCGAGGGCGAAGCCGAGGAAGGCGACGTTCCCGGTCATGTTCGCGACGAAGACGTGATCGAGTCCGAGGTAGCTGACCGCGTCGACCAGCCCGCTGACGAAGGTCAGCACGATCAGCAGCGGGGGCAGCCCCCCGTGCGGGTTCCCCGCCCCCGCGCTCCCTCCCCCGCCCGGGGAACCGGTCGCCGGGCCGGGCGGGAACAGCAGGTCGCCCAGGACGTGCAGCACCCCGCGGCGTGCCGCGGCGGGGGCACGGGGCGGTGCGGCGGGCGGCGGGTCGGGCTCCATGCGCGCACTCCCTCGGGCTCTGCGGCCGGCCCGCTCACGCGGCGCCGCGGGGAGCGGAAGCCGGCGCGACGACCGGTCGTCCGGTTCGCGGGAATCGTACCGATCCGCGCGGCGCGTCGGGGGCGACAGGCCCGTCCGCACGAGACGCGCCGCCCCCGACCGGCGGGGGGGGCGGCGGGAGCAGCGGCCCGGTGAGCGGTCGGACGGCCCGGCGAGGCGAGCACTTCCTGCCGCACTTCTCCCAGGGTCAGGCCGAGTCCCGGACGATCAGCTGCGGTTCGAACAGCACCGGCGCACCGGGGGCGCCCGCGGCCCCGATCCCGTCGAGCAGCAGCCGGACCATCTCCGCCGCCATGTCCTCCACCGGCTGGCGCACGGTCGTCAGCCGCGGGCGGCAGGCGGTGGCCGCGCTGGAGTCGTCGAAGCCGACGACCGCCACGTCGTCCGGGATCCGGCGCCCGTGTTCGCGCAGCACCAGGCAGGCGCCCTGGGCCATCAGGTCGTTGGCCGCGAACACCCCGTCCAGGTCCGGGTGTTCGGCGAGCAGCCGGAGCATGGCCGCTTCACCGCCCTCGACCGTGAAGTCGGCCTCGGCGACGGCGAGCGGCGGCCGGCCCGCCTCCCCCAGCGCATCCGCGCAGCCCGCCACCCGCTCCCGGCTCGCCGGTACGTCGCCAGGCCCCGCGATGACCGCGATGCGACGGCGGCCGCCCGCCAGCAGGTGCCCCGCCGCGAGCGCGCCCCCGTCCCGGTGCCGCAGGTCCACCGACGGCAGCGGGACGCCCGGCTCGGGCCGGGCGAACAGGACGGCGGGCAGCCCCGCCCGTGCCAGCAGCCCCGGGAGCGGGTCGTGCGGGTGGGTGGAGACCAACAGCGCGCCGTCCGCGCCACCTTGGGCGAGGTACGTGGCCAACTGGGCGCGGTCGGCGTCCGTTTCCGCGCACATCAGGACCGGGTGCACCCCGCGCGGGCGCAGCGCGCGCACCACCCCGCCGACCACCCGGCCGAAGAAGGGGTCCTGGAAGACCCGGGCCGCGAAGGCGTCCGGCGCGTCCGTCCCGGCCCCCGAGACCACCAGGGCGACCGCACCGGCCCGCCGGGTCACCAGGGAGCGGGCGGCCCGGTTGGGCACGTACCCGGTGGCGTCCACCGCGCGCTGGACGGCCTGCCGGATGGCGGGGTCCACGTTCCGGATGCCGTTGACCACGCGGGACACCGTGGCGCGGGACACCCCGGCGGCCCGGGCGACGTCCTCCAGGGTCGGCGCGGCGCCCGTTCCCGCAGCCGCGCCCCCGCTGGCGCCCGTGCGCCGCCCCGTGTCCATGGCGGCACTGTATCCCCCGGCCCGGCGCGGACCCGGCGCGGCCCGCGCGCTACACGTCGAGCACCGTCCGGAGCGGGAGGTCTCCCGCGGTGGGGCCGGCCAGGACCTCGTACGCGCCCGGTTCCGTCACCCAGCTCCCGGCCGCCGGGGACCAGTACTGGAGGGCCCGCGCGGGGATCCGTACCAACGCCGTCACGCACTCGCCGGGGTCGGCCTCGACCGCGGCCCAGCCCGCGAGCCAGCGCACCGGACGGTCGACCGCCGAGCCGGGACGGGACAGGTGCAGCTGGACCACCTGACGGCCGCGTCTGCCACCGGTGTTGCGCAGGATCACGGCGAACTCGGCCGCATCCATGGGCGGTTCGTGGCGGCGCGCACTGCGGATCAGACTCTCGAAGGCCCAGTCGGTGTAACCGAGTCCGTGCCCGAACCAGTACGCGGGCGTGGCGCCGCTGCGCAGCCAGGCGCGGTGGCCGATGTGCAGGCCCTCCTCGTAAGGGAGTTGGCCGTCGGGGGCGGGCCGCGTGTCGCGGACGGGGGCGTCGGCGAGGACCGCGGGCCAGGTGGTCGGGAGGCGGCCGCCCGGTTCACGGCGGCCGAGGAGGACGTCGGCGAGGCCGTTGCCCGTCTCCTGTCCCGGGAACCAGGACAGCAGTACGGCGCCCGCCTCCGCTCGCCAGGGCAGCTCGACGGGGGCGCCCGCGTTGACGACGACCGCCGTGCGCGGGTTGGCGCGCAGGACCGCGCGGACCAGCTCGTCCTGGGGCGAGGGCAGCCGCAGGTCGGCGCGGTCGCGCCCCTCGCACTCGGCGCCGTCGGTGGTGCCGACGACCACGACCACGGCGTCGGCCGCGCGGGCCGCCGCCACCGCCTCGGCGAGCGCCGCGGCCGGATCCGGGGCGGGCGGCGCGGCGGCCAGGACGGTGGCCCGGCCGGTGCCGGGCGCGAGCCGGCGGCGTACGCGCACCCCTACGTCCCGGCCCGCGGTGAGCTCGACCGGGGCGGTGCGCAGCGGGGGGCGGACGTGCACGACGGCCGGGTCGTCCGTCTCGGCCGGGAACTCCCCGTCGAGCAGCACCTCCCCGTCCATGGTCAGCCGCATCTGGCCGAAGCCGCCCAGGCCGAGCGTCCAGGTGCCACTGGTGGCCGGACGGAGTACGGCGGTCAGCTCGACGGTGTGGGATCCGGGAGGCAGTTCGGGCTCCAGCACCCGGCCGGAGGGCTGCCGCACCGAGTGCAGGGTGGCCCCCCGCTCGTCGAGGACGCGCAGCCGCACGCCCGGTTCACCCGTCTGCGGATCCCGGGCCAGCCCCCGCCCGACGGGCACCGCCCCGGCCTCGTGCAGCGCCGGACCCGGGGCGTACACGACCCGCACGCGCGCGGGCAGCGCGGCCCGGATCCCCTCCAGCGGGCTCACCACGCGGCGGGGGAACACCTCGGCACTGCCGCCCCCTTGCCCTCGGGGCGTGTGCCCGTGTCCCCCGATGACCGCAACGCTGCCGAGCCGCTCCGGCTGGAGGGGCAGCACCCCGCGGTTCTCCAGCAACACGGCACTCCTCGCCACGACATCCCGCAACAACGCGGCCTCGCCCCGCAGCCGCCGGGCCTCGTGACCGGGCTCGGCGGGCCCTGCCGACGCGGTGGGTCCTGCCGACGCGGTGGGTTCTGCCGACCCGGCGAACCCGGCCGACCCGGCCGACCCGGCGGACCCGGCGGACCCGGCGGGCCCCGACGGTTCGGTGGCGGGCGCGGCGCCCAACGCGCCCACCCGGGACGCCAGTCGGAGCAGTCGCCGGGTCTTGTCGGTCACGGCGTGCTCCGGGACGAGGCCCGACCGGACCGCCCGGACGAGGTACTCGCCCCACGGCCCGGAGGGCCCCGGCATCGCGAGGTCCTGGGCCGCGGACCCGGCGGCGGTCGTCGAGCGGACCGCGCCCCAGTCGGAGACCACGACCCCGTCGAAGCCCCACTCCCCCTTCAGCGGTTCGGCGAGCAGGGAACTCTCGGTCATGGTCGTGCCGTTGACCCCGTTGTACGCCGACATCACCAGCCACACCCCGGCCCGCACGGCCGCCTCGAACGGCGCCAGGTACAGCTCGCGCAGCACCCGTTCGGCGATCCGTGCGTCCAGGGTCAGCCGTCCGGTCTCGGAGTCGTTGGCGACGTAGTGCTTCGCGGTCGCCGCGACCCCGCGGGACTGGATGCCCTCGATCAGCGCGGCCCCGGTGCGCCCCGCGAGCAGCGGGTCCTCGGAGAAGCACTCGAAGTGCCGTCCGGCGAGCGGGCTGCGGTGCAGGTTGAGGGTGGGCGCGAGCAGGACGTGGACGCCCTTGCGCCGGGCCTCGTCGCCGAGGAGCGCGCCGAGGCGGCGTACCCGGTCCTCGTCCCAGAGCGCGGCGAGCGCGCTCGCCGAGGGCAGCAGGGCCGAGGTGTCGCGCTCGTCCCAGCCGGGACCGCGCACCCCGGCGGGCCCGTCGGAAAAGACCAACTGCGCGAGCCCGACGGCGGGTTCGGGGTGGGTCCGCCAGGCGTCCGAGCCGGTCAGCAGCCGGACCCTGCGCGCCATGTCCAGCTTGTCCGCGAGCCGTTCCTCGTCGTCACCACCGCCGCGCATGCGGGCCCCTTCACGTCGGATCATCTGGGAGAGCGCTCTCCCAGATGATCCCGAGCCCCGCCGGAGCCTGTCAACGGGCTTGACGACAGAGGGTGTTGCTCAGCCGATCAGCCGCATCGGTCAGGCGCATCGGTCAGCCGCCGGTCACCGTGACCGTCACCGTGGGCGACACGGCTTCGCCGACCATCACCCGCAGCTCCTCCTTGCCCTTGTCCCGGAACGTGCTGTCCAGGGCGAAGCTGCTCCCCTGCTTGACGGTCGTACTCGCCCGCAGGGTCGTCCACTTGGCGCCGTACTTGTGCTGCAGCACCACCTTGGTGCCGATCGGCACGCCCTTCGTGCGGCCCGTGAAGCTGACCTTGCCGCCGGTCTTCACCGTGGCCGGGGTCGCCGTGAGCGTCACGGTGGCGGCGGCGGACTGCGAGGCGGAAGGGGTGGGCTTGGCGTTCGTCGCCGCGGAGGCGACGGTACCGACGGCTCCGGCCGCCAGCAGGGCCGCGGACAGGGCGCCGACGGCGGCCATCCGGACGCGGCGACCGCGCGGACCGTACGGGCCGCGCAGACCACGCGGGCTACGCGAGGCGCGCAGGTCACTCGGTGTGGCGTTCACATTGGACTCCCGTCGTGACGGACTCCCCCATGTGGAGCGAAAACACCCACTATGGGGCGAATGACGCGGGTTCGATGCTACGGACCTCCGTCGACGCGTGTCGACTCGATCATGGTCGCCGCCGACCCGGGACGCCCGGCCCTCGGTCGCAGGCCCCCGGCCACAGGCCCCGCCCCGCCTACTGCCCGCGCCGCCCCGGCGAGCGCCGGTTCAGCGCCGCGCGGCTGATCCAGTACGTCAGGATCAGCCCCCAGAAGAGCGGCACGGCCAGCGCGCCCAGCAGCCCGGCTCCGAGGCCGGGCAGCGCCAGGACGACCAGCGAGTACAGCCCCATCGCCACGACCGGCACGGCCATCGCGATGACCGGCCGGCAGCTGCGCGCGGTCAGCAGCATCGGTCGCCGCAGCCTCGGGGAGATCTTGCCGCGCTGCCACAGCGCCCAGGCCGTCCAGAGGCCGGTCACCGCTGCCGCGCCCGCCAGGGTGCGCGTGAGGTCTCCGCCTTCCGGAACCTGGAAACCGATGGCCAGGATGAATCCGATCAGCGCGGGCCAGCGCGCCCCGGCCACGAGCCCCCAGGCCATGGTCTCCAGGTTGAACCGGGCGTGCCGGTCCTCCAGGTCGAGCGCCGCCGAATCGACGAAGCCTTCGGCGGCGCGGGTCCAGGCGGCGCGGCTGAACCAGCTGCGCCGCATGTGCAGCGTGGCCAGGTTGTTGTGGGCCTCGCTGTTCTCCGGGTCGAGGCGCAACGTGGTCTCGTACGCCAGCCGGGCGGTGGCCCGGTCGCCGAGGCGGTGGGCGAGCAGGCCGACCATGAAGTGCGCCGCCGGGGCCTCGGGTTCCAGCTCGGTGGCACGGCGGGCGGCGAGGTACGCCTCGTGGCGGCGGCCGCGCTGCCCGCTCTGTTCGAGGACGACCGCGAGGCAGTGGTGGCCGCCCCAGAAGTGCGGGCTGAGCGCGATGCAGCGGTGTGCGGCCTGTTCGGCCTCGGCGAACCGGCCCAGTTTGGTCAGGGTGTCGACCCGTACGAGCCAGGCGTAGGTGTCGTCGGGTGCGACGCGCAGGGCTTCGTCGACGCTCTCCAGCGCGCCGACCGGATCACCGAGCGAGCGGCGGCAGCGGGCGAGCAGGATCAACGCCCGTACGTCGTCAGGGTGTTCGGCCAGGTGGACGCCGGCGAGCGCCGCCGCCTGCTCGAAGCGGCCGAGATCGTGCAGCGCGTCGGCGCGGTCGAGGCCGCCGCCGTCGCCGGCCCGCTCCGCGTGGGCCGCGTCGGTGCTCATTCGATCTTCTTCCGGTCGTGGAGGACGGTCACCAGGGCCGGGACGAGCCCGGTCCAGAACACCACCTGCGGCACGCCCCGTTCGCTCCACGGGACGACGGCGAGCAGCACCGCGGCGAGCGTGGCCCAGCCCGCCTGGGCGAGCACCACCCGGGCCCAGGGCTCGCGGGCGATCAGGGGGCGCACGCTCAGCCGGGCGCCGAGCCGCATCCGCCGGTAGCGGCGCCAGGCGCCGAAGCCCCAGACGGCGCCCATCAGGACGAGTGCCCAGAGCCGGATCCCGATCGGCAGCGGCAGGGCCTTGGGCTGCTCGCCGTCGGTCGGGAAGACGTCGAGGGCGGCCGCGGCGATGGCCAGGCAGGCGAGGGCGAGCCAGCGGGTGCCGCGCAGCATCCGGTAGACGGCGGCGTCGAGTCCGGAGCGCAGGTCCGCCGACCCGGGTACGGCGGCCAGCGCGGCGGCGAAGGTGTCCGCGGCCCGCGCCGCGCTGGTCCCGGGCTTGTCCGCCTCGCGGCGCGCGAGGTACGGCACGGCGAAGGTGTTGGACGGATCCATGCCGAGCAGGGTCTTGCGGGCTTCCGCGGCCGCTTCCTCGCGCCCCGTCTCGGTGGCGACGTAGAGCAGCACCTCGCCGACCCACCGCTCCTCGGGACCCAGGCGGGCGGCGGCCCGCGCCTCCTCCCAGGCCTCGTCGGGGCGCTGCGGGTCGGCCAGCATCAGCAGTTCGGCGCGGCCCGCGCGGGCGAGCCAGTTGTCCGGGTTGATCCGGACGGCCCGTTCCATCATGTCGAGCGCGTCCGCGTAGCGCCCGACCCGGCGCAGGCAGAAGGAGCGGACGAAGTAGGCGTCGTAGTACTCGGGGTCGCGGACGAGCACCTCGGCGGTGGCGTCGTAGGCCTGCTGGTAGTCCCGGAGCTGGAAGTGCGCGCGGGCGAACCAGACCCGGGCGAACAGGTCTTCGGGGTCGTCGGCCAGGCGCCGCCCGAGCACTTCCAGGGCCCGGGCGGCGCGGCCCGCGTCGACGAGGGCCATGCCCTGCTCCGCGAGCGGGTCCCGCCCCTGGCGAGGAGGGCGGGTGTGCTGCTCGGTCACAGCTTCCGCTTCTTCTTCAGGTAGGCGAGCAGGTCGTCGTACATGCCGCCGTCGTTCGCGAACATCGCCACGTTGCGGGCGGAGGCGAACCACGGCTCGCTGGAGGGGCGGATCTGCTTCGCGGCGGACAGCAGGTCCTTCATGCCGATCATGCGCACGGTGCCGGTGCGGGCGGAGTCGAGCAGCGCCGTCTCGGCGGCCGTCTCGCAGACGTGGGCGAGGTCCGCGCCGGAGAAGTCCTCGGTGACCTTGGCGAGTTTGCCCAAGTCGACGGCTTCGATGGGGCGTTCGCGCAGGTGGTAGTGGAGGATCGCCTCGCGGGCGGCGGCGTCCGGCGGCAGGACGAGCAGGGTCCGGTCGAGCCGGCCGGGGCGGCGCAGGGCGATGTCCACGTCCCAGGGGACGTTGGTGGCGGCGAGGACGAAGACGCCCTCGTCGGCACCGCTGCCGACTCCGTCCAGCTCGGTGAGGAGCTGGTTGACGACGTTGCGCAGGCCGCTGTGGGCGGTACGGCTGCGCTTGGCGCCGAGGGCGTCCAGTTCGTCGAGGAAGACCACGCAGGGCGCCTGGCGGCGGGCGGTCTCGAAGATGTCGTGGACGTTCTTCTCGGACCGGCCGATCCACATGTCGAGGATGTCGGAGAGCGAGATGGACATGAAGCTCGCGCCGAGTTCGCCCGCGACGGCGCGGGCGATGAAGGTCTTGCCGCAGCCGGGCGGGCCGTAGAGGAGCAGGCCGCCGCGCAGGCTCTTGCCGTAGAGCTTGCGCAGCTCCGGATTGCGCATGGGGGCGAGGAAGGCCGCTTCGAGGCGGTCCTTGACGTCCTGCATGCCGCCGACGTCGGCGAGGCGTACGGTCCCGGGCGCGTCGATGTCCCAGGGGGAGGCGTCGTCCCCGTCGTCCCCGTCGTGCATGCCGTCGGCGGTGAGGGGGCGTTCGCGGGCGTCCCCGGCGGAGCCGGAGTCGGCCACGAAGCGGGGGCCGACGACCCCGCCGAGGTCCTGCTCCGCGGCGGCCCAGTCGAAGCCGGGGGCGGGGGCGGGCGGTCCGGCGGGGGGCGTGGCCGGGGTGGCGGGCTCGTCGGGATCCGTCGGGGCCGAGGAGGAAGCGGAGCCGGAGTCTGAGGTGGGTGCGGAGGCGGGTGCGGACGGGTCCGCGGGCGTGGCGGGGGCCGCGGGCGTGGCGGGGGCCGGGGGCGTGGCGGGGGCCGCGGGCGTGGCGGGCGGGGGCGTGGGCCCCGTCGGCGGCAGGCCCATCGCACGGATCATCAGGGCGCGGGCGTCCGCGTTCGCGGGCGCGTGCTGGAGGGCCACCGCGGCCTCGGCGACGGCGGCCTCGGCCCGGCCCGCCGCCAGCAGCATCTCGGCGAGGTGGAGGCGCAGCGGGACGTCCTCGGGTGCGGCGGCGACCGCCGTACGCAGGCTCCGGATCAGGGGGGACTCGTCGGACATGGCTTCACCCTATGGAGTGAACCCCGATGTAACGAAACGCGGCCCCTGTTGACGGAGGGTCCCCTCGCGCGGCAGGCGATCATGGGGCGTACGAGTCGCGGTCCGGCGGCTCGCGGACCCCGTCCCGCTGGAGGCAGCACATGGCAGTTCCGGTCACCGTCGTCACCGGAGGCAGCAGGGGCATCGGGGCGGCGGCCTGCCTGCGCCTGGCCGCCTCCGGTCACCACCTCGCGCTCGGGTACGTCAGCGACGCCGTGGCCGCCGAGGCGACCGCGACCGAGGTGCGCGCGGCGGGCGGCCGGTGCGTGACCGTGCGCGTGGACACCTCCGTGGAGGCCGACGTGGACCGGCTGTTCGACCGTGCGCGGGCCGAACTCGGGACGGTGACGGGGCTGGTCAACAACGCCGGGGTGACGGGTCCCCTGGGCAGGCTCGCGGACGCGCGCACCGCGGACCTGCGGCGGGTGCTGGACGTGAACCTGCTCGGGTACCTGCTGTGCTGCCGCCGGGCGGCCCGCGACATGGCCGCCTCGGGCGGCGGGGCGATCGTCAACGTGTCCTCGGCCGCCGCCACCCTCGGGGCGCCCGGGGACTACGTCCACTACGCGGCGACCAAGGCGGGCGTCGACGCCCTGACAGTGGGTCTGTCCAAGGAACTCGGGCCGGACGGGATCCGGGTGAACGCCGTGGCCCCCGGCATCATCGACACCGACATGCACGCGGCCATGGGCGACCCGGACCGCGCGGCCCGCTCGGGCCCGGGCATCCCGCTCGGGCGCCCGGGGCAGGCCGCCGAGGTGGCGGCGGCGATCGCCTGGCTGCTGTCCGCCGACGCGTCGTACACGACGGGCACGGTGCTGCGGGTGTCCGGCGGCCGGTGACGTGCTCGGGCCGGCCCAGGGGTCGGCCTAGTGCCGCGTCAGGCAACGTTTGCCCGTAAAGGAGCGGCGTCCGGTGCGTGCTCTCGGCGTGCCGGCCGGAAGCGCTCGTACTGGACGTACTTGGGCTTTCGGCCGGTGCGGCGAGAGCACGTGCCGGGCGTCGCGACGGGGCGAACATTGCCTGACGCGGCACTAGCTAGCGCCCTTCCATCGCGGCGCGGGTGCGCGGGCCGTAGATGCCCGAGGGGTCGCCGGTCAGGCTCCGGTCGCTCTGGAACTGGCTGACGCCGCGCCGGGTCTGCTCGTCGTACACGCCCGAGGGGGAGACGTACGTGAACCCCTGCGCGAAGAGTCGTTCCTGCAGGGCGCGCACGCCGGCCCCGGAATCGCCGGGGCGCAGGGTGCCGTCGCCCGGGGCGGGGGCCGTGGCACGGGGGGCGGCCGACTGGCCGGAGGTCGCCGGGCGGCTCGGGGCGGGGGTGGCCCCGGAAACGGCCGGGGCGGAGGCCGACGGGGCGGGCACAGACGGGTGTACGGACCCGGTCGAGGACGCGGCCGGGTCCTCGGCCTCAGGGTTGCGGGCCAGGAGTCCCGGGCCGCTCGCGGCGGGCGGTCTGACCGCGCGCGGCGGGGCCTCGGGCGGAGAGTGGAGCAGGGCCAGCAGGGTCCCGGTGGTGAGCAGGGCGAGGAGGCCGAGGACCACGAGCGCGTTGCGCGTGCCGTGTTCACGCCGCCCGGCGGCGGTCTCGGTACCGGTTGGCCGGGTGCCGGGCGCGGGGAGCGGGTGCGCGGCGGGGGCGGCTACGGTCGGCTCCGCGGGGCCGGGGCCGGGGCCGAGCCCGGAGCCGTGCTGCGGCCAGACCGGGGCGCCCGGGCGGCGCGGGGTCGTGCGGCGGGGGCGTCCGCCGCGGGCGACGTAGGGGCGCACGAGGAGCCGGTCGTCGAAGACCGGGCCGGACTCATCGGGGTGGTGGGGCACGGTCGTCTCCTGGCAGGGACAGCAATCGGGGGCGGGCCCCCGCGGTCAAAGTAGCGCGAACCAGCCCCCGCCCCGACGCCGGGTCCGGAACCAGCCATTCACCCGGGCCGATTCCGCCCGCGGCCCGCTGCGGCGACCCCGGGTTTGCCCTTCGCCAGGGCCGAGCCCCACCCCGCCACCGCCAGCCCCGGCCACACCCAGCCCCGCCGGCGTTTCAGGCGCGGCCCGGCCATCCCCGCCCCTGGGGCCACACCCAGCCCCGTCGGCGTTTAAGGCGCAGCCCCGCCATCTCAACCCGGGGCCACATCCAGCCCCGCCGGCGTTTAAGGCGCAGCCCCGCCATCTCAACCCAGGGCCACATCCAGCCCCGCCGGCGTTTGAGGCGCGGGTCCGGGCGGAGCCCGGTGCGGCCCGCCAGGGCCGTTGGGCAG
>NZ_JBEOXE010000098.1:0-22688 GCF_040296485.1 Streptomyces sp. NPDC002138
AAGGAGAACCTCCAGGAGCTCAACCAGCGCAAGCTGGCCGCCGACTACCCCGTCATCCTCGGCGGCGCCGCCCTGACCCGCGCCTACGTCGAACAGGACCTCCACGAAATCTACGAAGGCGAAGTCCGCTACGCCCGCGACGCCTTCGAAGGCCTGCGCCTCATGGACGCCCTGATCGCGGTGAAGCGCGGCGTCCCGGGCGCGACCCTGCCCGAGCTGAAGCAGCGCCGGGTCGCCAAGCGCGACACCCCGGTCGTCGTGGAGGAGGAGCCGGACGGCGGTCCGGCCCGCTCGGACGTCTCCGTCACCAACCCCGTGCCCACCCCGCCGTTCTGGGGGACGCGGGTGGTCAAGGGGATCCCGCTCAAGGACTACGCGTCGTGGCTGGACGAGGGCGCCCTGTTCAAGGGGCAGTGGGGTCTCAAGCAGGCGCGCGCGGGCGGGGCGACGTACGAGGAGCTCGTCGAGAGCGAGGGACGGCCGCGGCTGCGCGGACTCCTGGACAAGCTGCACACCGAGAACCTGCTGGAGGCGGCCGTGGTCTACGGCTACTTCCCGTGCGTGTCCAAGGGCGACGACCTGATCATCCTGGACGAGCAGGGCAACGAGCGGACCCGGTTCACCTTCCCCCGCCAGCGCCGCGGCCGCCGCCTGTGCCTGGCGGACTTCTTCCGCCCCGAGGAATCGGGCGAGACCGATGTCGTCGGCCTCCAGGTCGTCACCGTCGGCTCCAGGATCGGCGAAGCCACCGCCAAGCTCTTCGCGGCCGACGCCTACCGCGACTACCTCGAGCTGCACGGCCTGTCCGTCCAGCTCGCCGAGGCGATGGCCGAGTACTGGCACGCCCGCGTCCGTGCCGAACTCGGCTACGCGGGCGAGGACCCGGACCGCGTCGAAGACATGTTCGACCTGAAGTACCGCGGCGCCCGCTTCTCCCTGGGCTACGGCGCCTGCCCCGACCTCGAGGACCGGGCCAAGATCGCCGACCTCCTCCAGCCGGAGCGCATCGGCGTCCACCTCTCCGAGGAATTCCAGCTCCACCCCGAGCAGTCCACCGACGCCATCGTCATCCACCACCCCGACGCGAAGTATTTCAACGCACGCTGACGCGGACCGACGTACACTTGTCGGTCCCATACAGGCCGGTCGCCTGTTCCCCCGGGCACGCCCGCGGGGAAGAGGTGACCGGCCTTCTCGTCCCTTCAGAGAGGTGTGCCGGATGACCAGCACCGTTCCCGCGCCCGTCGCCCGTACGGCCGACGGACATGCCCTCCAGGCGGTGCTGCTCGACATGGACGGCACCCTCGTCGACACCGAGGGGTTCTGGTGGGACGTCGAGGTCGACATCTTCGGCGAACTCGGCCACCGACTTGACGAATCCTGGCGTGACGTCGTCGTCGGCGGCCCCATGACCCGCAGCGCCGCCTTCCTGATCGAGTCCACCGGCGCGGCCATCGGCGTCGCCGAACTGTCCGTCCTGCTCAACGAGCGCTTCGAGGCCCGGATCGCCGACGCGGTCCCCCTGATGCCGGGCGCCGAGCGGCTGCTGTCCGAGCTGGCCCGGCACAACGTGCCCACCGCCCTCGTGTCCGCCTCGCACCGCCGCGTCATCGACCGCGTCCTGCGCTCCCTCGGCCCCGAACGCTTCGCGATCAGCGTCGCCGGCGACGAGGTGCCGCGGACCAAGCCCCACCCCGACCCCTACCTGATCGCCGCCAAGGCGCTCGGCGCCCACCCCTCGCGGTGCGCGGTGGTCGAGGACACGGCGACCGGAGTCGCCTCCGCCGAAGCCGCCGGCTGCCGGGTCGTCGCCGTGCCCTCCGTGGGCCGGATCCCGTCCGCCCCGGGCCGGACCGTCGTCGGCTCGCTGGAGGACGTCGACCTCCGCTTCCTGCGTTCCCTCATCACTCCGATGAACTGAACGCGCACTCAGGGTTCCGAACGGAATGATGGTGGGACCCAGGTCTCACCGCAGACCGTCCGGTACGGAGCCCCGGAGGCCGAAATTCCATCCTTGCCAGGGCAGTTGTGCAGGTGACGTTTGTCACCGGGCCGACTGCCCTCCGGCGTGTTAAAGGCACCCACCGGCTTCCCTTGTGTCCCGATTGATCAGCCCCTGACCGAATCCGAGCGGACTTCGGTGTGAGCAGGCGTACTCCTCCCATCACGGTGTGAATACGCCCCCGGCCCAACCGGTTCAAGCCACACCTTCCGGGCCCACTAATGTCGTCGCGGGTACTGCGCCGCACCGCAGCAACCCCGCGCACACACCCCTGTGCCGGGGTCGCGTGGACCGATCGTCACACCACCGGCCCGATCGTTCCGCCCTGAACGGGCGACGTCGCGCAGTGCCCTTTTCACCGCTGTGAACAAGTGCCGGGTTGAGGGAGTTTTTCGAGGATGAACCGCAAGACCATGGTGCTGACGGCCGCGGCCGGCCTGCTCACCCCCGCGCTGACCGCTTGCGGCAGCACCAGCGGAACCGGAGCGGGCACAGGAGCGATCGTCGTCGGCACCACCGACCGGTTCGAGGCCGCCGATACGGTCCCCGCCCCGTTCGACCCCGCGTACGCCTACGACGCCGGGACCTGGAACGTACTGCGCCAGACCGTCCAGACCCTGATGCACACCCCGCGCGGCGGCGGCCAGCCCGTCCCCGAGGCGGCCTCCGACTGCCGCTTCACCGACGCGGGCAACGAGAGCTACCGCTGCACCCTGCGCCCCGGGATGAAGTTCGCCAACGGCGACCCGCTCACCGCGAAGGACGTCAAGTTCTCCATCGAGCGCGTCCTCGCCATCAAGGACGAGAACGGCCCGGTCTCCCTGCTCTCCACCCTCGACACCGTCGAGACCAAGGGCGCGGACACCGTCGTCTTCCACCTGAAGACCCCCGACGCCACGTTCCCGTACAAGCTGTCGACGCCCGCCACGGGCATCGTCAACCAGAAGATGTACGACGGCAAGAAGCTCCGCGAGGGCTTCGCCGTGGACGGCTCCGGCCCGTACACGATGAAGGCCGAGGTCAAGGACAACCACCTCGTCCGCGCCGTCTTCAGCAAGAACCCGAACTACAAGGGCGACATCAAGCTGCAGAACGACAAGGTCGAACTGCGCAGCTTCACCGACTCCGCGGCGATGGGCAAGGCCCTCACCGACGGCTCCATCCAGATGGTGTCGCGCACCCTGTCGCCCGCCCAGATCCAGGACTTCGCCGCCAAGCCGCCCAAGGGCGTCAAGCTCGTCCCGATGCCCGGCCTGGAGATCCGCTACCTCGCCTTCAACACCGAGGCCCCCGTCGTCAAGGACAAGGCCGTCCGCCAGGCCATGGCCGCCGCCATCGACCGCGGCAGCCTCGTCTCCAAGGTCTACGGCAAGTCCGCGACGCCGCTGTACTCCCTGGTCCCCACCACGGTCAACGGCCACGTCAACTCGTTCTTCAACAAGTACGGCGAGGCGAACACCGCCAAGGCCGCCGCCCTGCTGAAGGACGCCGGGATCAAGACCCCGGTCAAGGTCACCCTGAACTACACCAACGACCACTACGGCGACGGCACGGCCGCCGAGTTCGCGGCCCTCAAGGCCCAGCTCAACGCCACCCAGCTCTTCGACGTCACCGTCCAGGGCAGCGACTGGGCCGCCTTCCGCCCCGCGCAGAAGAAGGGCGACTTCGCCGCCTACGGCCTCGGCTGGTTCCCCGACTACTCCGACGCCGACAACTTCCTCGCCCCGTTCCTGGAGCAGGACAACTTCCTGGGCACGCCGTACGCGAACACCGCGGTGCGCTCCAAGCTCCTCCCCGAATCGCGCCGCGCCGTCGACCGCAGCGTCGCCGCCCCCGCGATCGCGGAGATACAGGACATCGTCGCCGACGACGTCCCCGTCCTGCCCCTGTGGCAGGGCAAGCAGTACGTCGCCGCGCGCGACGGGATCACCGGTGTGGAGTGGTCGGTCAACTCCATCTCCGACCTGCAGCTGTGGGAACTCGGCCGGGGCGTAAGCGGCTGATACCGGCAGCGACCGGCCCGCGGACGTCGCGGGCCGGCTGTCAACGAGACAGTTCGACTGTGAAGGACGTTCGTGTGATGAGACGTAACCAGTGGCTGGTCGCCCCGCTCGGGGCGGTCACCGCCGCCGCGCTGCTCAGCGGTTGCGGGGCACAGGACGGCGCCGCCGCCGGCGACGGCAAAGGCGTGGTCATGGGCATATCCGCCGATGTGCGCTCGACGGACCCGGCGGCGGGCTACGACCCCGGCTCCTGGTTGCTCTTCAACAACGTCTTCCAGTCGCTGCTGGCCTTCCCGAAGGGCGGCACCACCCCCGAGCCGGACGCCGCGCAGTCCTGCGCCTTCGAGGGCAGCGACAGCAAGGTCTACAAGTGCACCCTGCGCGCGGGCCTGAAGTTCAGCAACGGCCACAGCCTCACCGCCCAGGACGTCAAGTACTCCTTCGAGCGCACGCTGAAGATCAACGACCCGAACGGCCCGGCCGTCATGCTCGCGTCCGTCGCCCGCATCGACACCCCGGACGACAAGAGCGTCGTCTTCCACCTCAAGGCACCCGACGCGACCTTCCCGAGCAAGATCGCGTCGGGCGCGGGGTCCATCGTCGACCACAGCGAATACCCGGCCGACAAGCTGCGCACGGACGGCAAGGCCACCGGCTCCGGCGTCTACAAGCTGGACTCCTTCACCAGCAAGAGCGCCTCCTTCTCCGTGAACAGCTCCTACACGGGCAAGGCCAAGGCGAAGAACACCGGCGTCACCATGAAGTTCTTCCACGAGGACGAGGGCGCCCTGAAGTCCGCCCTCGAAGCGGGCGACGTCGACTTCGCCTTCCGTGGCCTCGCCGCGAAGGACATCGCCGCGATGGGCGCCAAGACCGGCGACCAGAAGGTCCTCATCGTCCAGGGCGCCGGCGCCGAGGTCGAGCACCTCGTCTTCAACATGAACGACCCCGTCGTCAAGGACAAGGCCGTCCGCAAGGCCATCGCCTACCTCGTCGACCGCGAAGCCCTCGTCAAGGACGTCTACGACGGCACCGCGACCCCGCTCTACTCGATCGTCCCGGCCGGCATCAGCGCCCACAACACGGCGTTCTTCGACCGCTACGGCGGCAGCCCCCAGCCCGAGAAGGCCAAGGCCGTCCTGAAGGCCGCCAACTACACGGACAAGATCAAGCTGACCCTGTGGTCCACCCCGTCCCGCTACGGGCCCGCCACCGACCAGCAGTTCCACGCCATCGCCAAGCAGCTCAACGCCAGCGGGCTCTTCGACGCCGACGTCAAGTCCGTCGAGTTCGGGCAGTACGAGAAGGACATCCAGGCCGGCAAGTACGGCGTGTACGTCAAGGGCTGGGTACCGGACTACCCCGACCCCGACAACTTCACGCAGCCCTTCTTCGGCCCCGACAACGTCCTGGCCAACCACTACACGAACAACGAGATCACCGGGACCATCATCCCTTCGACCTCCGCCAAGGCCGACCGCACCGCCACCACCGCCGACTTCACCCGGCTGCAGGACATCGTCGCCGAAGAGGTGCCGGTCCTCCCGCTGTGGCAGGGCAAGCAGTACGCCGTCGCCCGCCCCAACGTCGCCGGACTCCAGTGGTCCCTCGACGCCTCCACCGTGTTCCGGTTCTGGGAGATCAGCAAGAGCTGACCCCCCAGCCCCGTCACGGAGTCACTGCGCTCCGGGCCGGACCAGGCCGCTCTCGTACGCGTAGACGGCGGCCTGGACCCGGTCGCGCAGACCCAGCTTCGTCAGCACATGACCCACATGCGTCTTGACCGTCGTCTCGCTCACGAACAGATCCGCCGCGATCTCCGCGTTCGACAGCCCGCGCGACACCAGCTTCAACACCTCGACCTCGCGCTCGGTGAGCGTGCCCAGCGTGTTCGGCGCGGCCGCGTCACCCGACGGCAGGTGCCCCGCGTACTTGTCCAGCAGCCGCCGGGTGATGCTCGGCGCGAGCATCGCCTCACCCGCGGCCACCACCCGGATCGCCTGCAACAGCTCCACCGCCGGGGCATCCTTCAGCAAGAAGCCGCTGGCCCCCGCCCGCAGCGCCTCCACCACGTACTCGTCCAGATCGAAGGTCGTCAGCACCAGCACCTTCGCCGGACCGTCCCGCCCCGGACCCGTGATCTGCCGGGTCGCCTCGACCCCGTCCATCCGCGGCATCCGGATGTCCATCAGCACCACGTCGGGCTGCAGCGCCCGGACCTGGTCGATCGCCTGCAGACCGTCCCCGGCCTCACCCACGACCGCCAGATCCCCCTCGGCCTCGAGAATCATCCGGAAGCCGGTGCGCAGCAGCGGCTGGTCGTCGACCAGCAGGACGCGGATCGCCACAGGGTCTCCCTCGTAATCACAGATCGGTCGGACAGCTCCGTAGGACCCCGCCCATTCTGCCCTGCGCCGACGATCAGAACTCCTGCGGCCGGTCCACATCCGCCCGCGGGGTGATGACCAGCGGATACACCGGGGGAGTACCACCGAACTCCGGACACACCGCCTGGTGATCGCACCAGCCGCACAGCTTCGTCGGCCGGGGCCGCCACTCACCCGTCTCCGTCGCCTCCTTGATGGCCTCCCACAGCGCCAGCAGCTTGCGCTCCATCCGCTCCAGGTCCTCGACCACCGGGTCGTACGTGATCACATCACCGCTGCCCAGATACACCAGCTGCAGCCGCCGCGGCACCACCTGCTTGAGCCGCCACACCACCAGCGCGTAGAACTTCATCTGGAACAGCGCGCCCTCCGCGTACTCCGGCCGCGGCGCCTTGCCCGTCTTGTAGTCGACGATCCGCACCTCACCCGACGGCGCCACGTCCACCCGGTCGATGATCCCCCGCAACCGGAGCCCCGAATCCAGCTCCGTCTCCACGAAGAACTCCCGCTCCACCGGCTCCAGCCGCGTCGGGTCCTCCAGCGTGAACCACCGCTCCACCAGCGCCTCGGCCTCCGTCAGCCAGCCCGCCAGCCCCACGCCCCCGTCGTCCCCGGGGAACAGCTCCGTCAGCTCCGGCTTCGCCTCCAGCAACCGGTCCCACTGCCCCGGAATCAACGCCTTGGCCCGCGGCGCCGTCCGCTCCTGCGCCGGATGATCGAAGAGCCGCTCCAGCACCGCGTGCACCAGCGTCCCCCGGGTCGCCGCCGCACTCGGCTTCTCGGGCAGCTTGTCGATCACCCGGAACCGGTACAACAGCGGGCACCGCATGAAATCGCTCGCCCGCGAAGGGGAGAGCGAAGAGGGCCGGGCTGCTTCGGCCGGACCGGTACCGGGGCTCGTCGTCATACCAAGACCCTACGACCCGCGACCGACAGCACGGGCATACCATCGACGCCAAGCCCCCTCGCACTGCATGATCGAAGCATCACACCACGCGACCGCGCGGCCCACCGACCAGAACGACAGCACCGCACGGACAGCACCGATCGACCGAAGGACACCCGTGGCAGACACCGACGAACCCGGCGAGCCCGCAGGCCGTCGCTCCGGACCGGGCGGCGGAATCCTCATGGGGCGCCCCTTCGGAGTGCCCGTCTACGTCTCGCCCAGCTGGTTCCTCGTCGCCGCCCTCATCACCTGGATCTTCGGCAACCAGCTCGAACGCGTCCTGCCCGAGCTCGGCCCGACGCGCTACCTCGTCGCCCTGTTCTTCGCCGTGGCCTTCTACGCCTCCGTACTCGTCCACGAACTCGCCCACACCCTCGCCGCCCTCCGCTTCAAACTCCCCGTCCGCCGCATCCAGCTCCAGTTCTTCGGCGGCGTCTCCGAGATCGAGAAGGAGTCCGAGAGCCCCGGCCGCGAATTCGTCCTCGCCTTCGTCGGCCCCCTCCTCTCCCTCCTCCTCGCCGGCGGCTTCTACCTCGGCATGAAGGCCGTCGAGCCCTCCACCGTCCCCGGCGTCCTGCTCGGCGGACTGATGATCTCCAACCTCCTCGTCGCCGCCTTCAACCTGCTGCCCGGCCTCCCCCTCGACGGCGGCCGCATGCTCCGCGCCGTCATCTGGGCCCTCACCAAGAACCCCATGACCGGCACCGTCGCCGCCGCCTGGGTCGGGCGCGCCATCGCCATCGCCGTCCTCTTCGGCCTCCCCCTCCTCACCGGCACCGGCATCATCAGCGGCGCCGGCACCCAGGACCTCGGCGGCATGGACACCGTCATGAACGCCCTCCTCGCCGCGATCCTCGCCGGAATCATGTGGACCGGCGCCGGCAACAGCCTGCGCATGGCCCGCCTGCGCCAGCACCTCCCCGAACTGCGCGCCCGCACCCTCACCCGACGCGCCATCCCCGTCGAATCCGCCACCCCCCTCTCCGAGGCCCTCCGCCGCGCCAACGACGCCGGAGCCCGCGCCCTCGTCGTCGTCGACGGCCACGGCGACCCCACCGCCCTCGTCCGCGAGACGGCCATCGCCTCCGTACCCGAACACCGCCGCCCCTGGGTCGCCGTCAGCGGCCTCGCACAAGACCTGACCGACGGCATGAAGGTCTCCGCCGAACTCGCCGGCGAAGACCTCCTCGACCGGCTCCGCGCCCACCCCGCCAGCGAATACCTCGTCCTCGAACCCAGCGGCGAGATCTACGGCGTCCTGTCCACCCTCGACGTGGAGAAGGCCTTCGTGAAGGCCATGGCGCGGCCCCAGTCCTAGGTCCAATACACTGGTCACATGTCCGAACCGACCGGTGCCGCCCGCCGACGCGGGCCCTTCAAGGTCGGGGACCAGGTTCAGCTCACCGACCCCAAGGGCCGCCACTACACGTTCACGCTCGAAGCCGGGAAGAATTTCCACACCCACAAGGGTTCCTTCCCGCACGACGAGCTGATCGGTGCTCCCGAGGGCAGTGTTGTCCGCACCACGGGGAACGTCGCGTACCTCGCGCTGCGCCCCCTGCTCCCCGACTACGTCCTGTCCATGCCCCGCGGCGCCGCCGTGGTCTACCCCAAGGACGCGGGCCAGATCCTGGCCTTCGCCGACATCTTCCCCGGCGCCCGCGTCGTCGAAGCGGGTGTGGGCTCCGGATCGCTGAGCAGCTTCCTGCTCCGCGCCATCGGCGACCAGGGCATGCTCCACAGCTACGAACGACGCCCGGACTTCGCCGAGATCGCCACCGCGAACGTGGAACGCTACTTCGGCGGTCCCCACCCCGCGTGGCAGCTCACCGTCGGCGACCTCCAGGACAACCTGTCCGACACGGACGTCGACCGCGTGATCCTCGACATGCTGGCCCCCTGGGAATGCCTCGAGGCCGTCTCCAAGGCCCTCGTCCCCGGCGGCATCCTCTGCTGCTACGTGGCCACCACCACCCAGCTCTCGCGCACCGTCGAATCCATCCGCGAGTTCGGCGGCTACGCCGAACCGCAGCCCTGGGAATCGATGATCCGCAACTGGCACGTCGAAGGCCTCGCCGTCCGCCCCGACCACCGGATGATCGGTCACACCGGCTTCCTCGTCACCGCCCGCCGCCTCGCGGACGGCGTCGAAGCCCCGCTGCGCCGCCGCCGCCCCTCCAAGGGCGCCTACGGCGAGGACTACGACGGCCCCGGCAGCCGCTCCGCGGAGCGCACCGCCGAGACCGGGCGCGCCGCCTCCGAAGGCCGCGACACCGACCGAGGCTGACCCCCGCCCCACCGGAGCCGCGCACGCAGCCCCGCACAACGCACCGGCGCCGGTGCGCAGTTCCCCGCCCACAGCGGGAACCGCGCACCGGCGCCTTTCCGTTGACGTCCTCTCCCGCACCCCGCGGCGCCGACGGGCCCCACGGCACGGCCCCACGGACGGACCCGCCCGTTCCGCCCCCGTGTGAGGTGTGGCACGATGCTGGCTCCCCGTCAGCGCCGCCCTCAGGAGACGCCCCGCGTGCCGCACACCCCCGCAGCCCCGGACCTGGCCCACACCCGCACCCGACCGGTGCACTGGATGGCCACCGCGGCGGCGCTGGCCGCCGTCGTCGCCACGGCCGCCTTCCTCCAGCCCGGCCCCGCGGCCGCCTCCGCCGTCCAGAGCGCCGAAGGACCGCCCGCGACCCCCGCCACCGCGCCCGACCCGGCCGGCGTGACCTACCCCCTCGACTGCCACGGCGTACCCCAGCGCGTCACCGCCACCGCACAGGGCGACCTCGACGCGGACGGGCGCCCGGAGACCGTGGTCGCCGTCCGCTGCGACGCGGGCTCCGGCACCCCGCCCCATGCCCTGTACGTCCTGACCGCCGACGCCACCCCGGGCACGGCCCCCCGGGTCGTCGCCACCCTGCTCACCCCCGGCGAGCACCGGACCGTCAGCGACCTCGCGGTCCGCGACCACGCGGTCACCGCCACCCTGCTCGGGTACTCATCGCCCCGGATACCCCGCTACGCACCCGATGTGAAGCAGGAGTCCAAGTGGCGCTGGACCGGCGGAAAATTCAGCCAGGAGCTTACGGACTCGGCCACGAAACGGGTTTGATTCGGAACCGCCGCTATTCCGCGTCGGGACCGTAGACCTCGACCCTGTCCGAAACCCGCCGCACGTGGATGCAGTCGCCCGGACATTCCTTGGCCGAATCGACCACGTCCTGCAACAACGGCAGCGGAACCGGAGTGCTCGCCCCCGCCTCCTGGAGGAGCTCGTCCTCACCGCTCTTCACATACGCCAGACCATCGATGTCCAGCTCGAACACCTCGGGCGCGTACTGGACACAGATGCCGTCCCCGGTGCAGAGGTCCTGGTCGATCCAGACCTCCAACAGCTCCCCGCCCTCGCCGGCACCGCCAGTGTGAGCCTCGTGCTGCACGGTCATATCTCCTGCCGTTCCCTGTCCTCGGTGATCCACTCCGCTCACAAGTCGCGGCAAGTCGCGCGAGCCCTGACGGGTGTTGAACAGTTCGACCTTACAACCGGCTGCTTTCCGATGTTGAAGGGTGGGTATTTCCCTGGCGTGAGGGAGTACGCAAGGGTGAAGATCGGACACACCCCTACCGTCTTTGTGATCTAGGGGTTTCAATCACCACCAGCCCAGGTAGGGTCAGGAAGCGTCCAGCTCCCCTTGGAGGAGGTGAGGACCGTGGCAGCCCACGACGATGACATCACCCGCGGCATCCGGCCGGGGCGAGGGTCCGATGACCCCGCCGGTCAGGTTGCCTATCTCGAGCAGGAAATCGCCGTCCTGCGACGTAAGCTCGCCGACTCTCCGCGGCACACGAGGATTCTCGAAGAGCGGATCGTCGAGCTCCAGACGAATCTCGCCGGTGTATCCGCGCAGAACGAGCGGCTCGCCAATACGCTCCGTGAGGCCCGCGACCAGATCGTGGCCCTCAAGGAGGAAGTCGACCGGCTCGCACAGCCGCCGGCCGGCTTCGGAGTCTTCCTGCAGTCGAACGAGGACGGCACGGTCGACATTTTCACGGGGGGCCGCAAGCTCCGCGTGAACGTCAGTCCCAGCGTCGAACCCGAGGACCTCAGGCGTGGCCAGGAGGTCATGCTCAACGAGGCCCTCAACGTGGTCGAGGCCATGGAGTTCGAAAGGGCCGGGGACATCGTCACCCTCAAGGAGATCCTTGAGGACGGCGAGCGCGCCCTGGTGGTCGGGCACACCGACGAGGAGAGGGTGGTGAGGCTCGCCGAGCCGCTCCTGGACATCATCATCCGCCCCGGCGACGCCCTCCTGCTCGAACCCCGGTCCGGCTACGTCTACGAAGTGGTGCCGAAGAGCGAGGTCGAGGAACTCGTCCTCGAAGAGGTCCCGGACATCGACTACGACAAGATCGGCGGCCTGGGCGACCAGATCGAGCTGATCCGCGACGCCGTCGAGCTCCCGTACCTCCACCCCGACCTCTTCAAAGAACACGAACTGCGCCCCCCGAAGGGCATCCTGCTCTACGGCCCTCCCGGCTGCGGAAAGACGCTGATCGCCAAGGCGGTCGCCAATTCCCTCGCCAAGAAGGTCGCCGAGGTGACCGGCCAGCCCGCCGGGAAGTCCTACTTCCTCAACATCAAGGGCCCCGAGCTCCTCAACAAGTACGTCGGCGAGACCGAGCGGCACATCCGCCTCGTCTTCCAGCGTGCCAGGGAGAAGGCGAGCGAGGGCACCCCCGTCATCGTCTTCTTCGACGAGATGGAATCCCTCTTCCGCACCCGCGGATCCGGAGTCAGCTCGGACGTGGAGAACACCATCGTCCCCCAGCTGCTCGCCGAGATCGACGGCGTGGAAGGCCTGGAGAACGTCATCGTCATCGGTGCCTCCAACCGCGAGGACATGATCGACCCGGCCATCCTGCGCCCCGGCCGCCTCGATGTGAAGATCAAGATCGAGCGTCCGGACGCCGAGGCCGCGAAGGACATCTTCGCCAAGTACCTCAAGGCCAGCCTGCCCCTGCACACGGACGACCTGTCCGAACACCAGGACTCGCGGGACGGCACCGTCCACAGCATGATCCAGACCGTCGTCGAGCAGATGTACGCCGAGTCCGAGGAGAACCGCTTCCTCGAGGTCACGTACGCCAACGGCGACAAGGAAGTCCTTTACTTCAAGGACTTCAACTCGGGCGCGATGATCCAGAACATCGTGGACCGTGCGAAGAAGATGGCGATCAAGGCCTTCCTCGAGCACAACCAGAAGGGCCTCCGGGTCTCCCACCTCCTCCAGGCGTGCGTGGACGAGTTCAAGGAGAACGAGGACCTGCCCAACACCACCAACCCGGACGACTGGGCCCGCATCTCCGGCAAGAAGGGCGAGCGGATCGTCTTCATCCGCACGCTCGTCACCGGAAAGCAGGGCGCGGACACCGGACGCTCCATCGACACGGTGGCCAACACCGGTCAGTACCTCTGACCGAGCGGGGCGGCTGCGGGTGCCCTCACCGGGGCACCCGCAGCCGACTGCTTTTCAGCCGCGGCCGGGTCAAGGCAATGATTGAAATGATCTCCCCACCAGCGCGGAGCCGCCCTAGGCTCTTCCGTACCGCCGCATCCGCAGTGCGGGGACGGGCACCGCACACGCACCGGACCACCAGCGGTACTTGAGCGCCGCTTCCGATCGGAAGCGCCGCCGGGCAAGGAGGGCCGCATGACCGTACGGCGAGTAATGGGGATCGAGACGGAGTACGGGATCTCCGTCCCCGGTCACCCGAACGCCAATGCCATGCTCACCTCGTCCCAGATCGTCAACGCCTACGCGGCGGCGATGCACCGGGCGCGACGCGCCCGCTGGGACTTCGAGGAGGAGAACCCGCTGCGGGACGCCCGCGGCTTCGACCTCGCCCGCGAGGCCGCCGACAACAGCCAGCTCACCGACGAGGACATCGGCCTCGCCAACGTCATCCTCACCAACGGCGCACGGCTCTACGTCGACCACGCGCACCCCGAGTACAGCTCGCCGGAGATCACCAACCCGCGCGACGCCGTCCTCTGGGACAAAGCCGGCGAACGGATCATGGCCGAGGCGGCCGAACGCGCCGCCCAGCTGCCCGGCGCCCAGCCGATCCACCTCTACAAGAACAACACCGACAACAAGGGCGCCTCCTACGGCACGCACGAGAACTACCTGATGAAGCGGGAGACCCCCTTCTCGGACATCGTGCGCCACCTGACGCCCTTCTTCGTCTCCCGCCAGGTCGTCACCGGCGCGGGCCGGGTCGGCATCGGGCAGGACGGCCGGGAACACGGCTTCCAGATCAGCCAGCGCGCGGACTACTTCGAGGTCGAGGTCGGCCTCGAGACCACCCTCAAGCGCCCCATCATCAACACCCGGGACGAACCCCACTCCGACGCCGAGAAGTACCGCCGGCTGCACGTGATCATCGGCGACGCCAACCTCTCCGAGATCTCCACCTACCTCAAGCTCGGCACCACGGCCCTGGTCCTCTCCATGATCGAGGACGGGTTCATCAACGTCGACCTGGCCGTGGACCAGCCGGTGCGCACCCTGCACCAGGTCTCCCACGACCCGGACCTGCACCAGCTCATCACGCTGCGCAGCGGGCGGACGCTGACCGCCGTACAGCTGCAGATGGAGTACTTCGAGCTGGCGCGCAAGTACATCGACGAGCGCTTCGGATCCGACGCGGACGAGCAGACCAAGGACGTGCTGGCCCGCTGGGAGGACGTACTGGGCCGCCTGGAGACGGACCCGATGAGCCTCGCCGGGGAGCTGGACTGGATCGCCAAACGAGAGATCCTCGAGGGCTACCGCAGGCGCGACGGACTGGACTGGGACGCGGCGCGGCTCGGGCTGGTGGACCTCCAGTACTCGGACGTCCGCCCCGACAAGGGCCTGTACAACCGCCTGGTGGCCCGCGGCAAGATCAAGCGGCTGCTGGACGAGCCCGCGGTCGAGCGGGCCGAGAGCAAGCCCCCGGAGGACACCCGGGCCTACTTCCGCGGCCGCTGCCTGGAGCAGTACGCCGACGACGTGGCCGCGGCCTCCTGGGACTCGGTCATCTTCGACCTGCCGGGCCACGACTCGCTCCAGCGGGTCCCGACCCTGGAGCCGCTGCGGGGCACCCGGGCGCACGTCAAGGAGCTCCTGGACCGCTGCCGCACGGCGGAGGACCTGGTGCGGGTCCTTTCGGGGCGCTGAACGCGGCTGAAAGGCCTCCGGTCCGGGAATCATGAGAAAGACCGGACGTTAAGGAAAGTGCGGGTCGAATGTCGGAGCCTCCTTGTAGGGTCCGACGTAGGGTCTGATCTTGAGGGATCCCGAATTCCCGGGGTCTCTCGACGTGAGCGTGCGAACCGAGCGGGGTGAGGTAGACATGGCGACCAAGGACACCGGCGGCGGACAGCAGAAGGCGACGCGCTCGACCGAGGAGGTCGAGGAAACGACCGTCGAGGCGAGTTCGGACGTCCAGGAACGGCACGAGAAGCTCTCGGACGACGTCGACTCCGTACTTGACGAGATTGACGATGTCCTAGAGGAGAATGCCGAGGATTTCGTGCGGTCCTTCGTTCAGAAGGGTGGAGAGTGATTTCACCTTCGATTCGAAGGTGACACTCTTCGGGGAGGGTGAGTGTCGGCGATCAGCAAGCGGTGTGCTCGGTGCGGTGAGATGAAGTCCCTCGACGACTACGCGTCGAACCGGGCGATGCGTGACGGCCTGCAGAGCTACTGCAGGCCGTGCGCGGCCGAGTATCACCAGCAGCGGCAGATATCCAAGGGCAAGAACGTACGGCCGCGGGTTATCGCACCGGCAGGCCACAAATACTGTCGGCGATGCTGCGAGATCAAGCCGCACTCCGAATGGGACAAGAACAAGACGGCGTCGGACGGCCTCTCGACGCGTTGCAAGGCCTGCCGCGCCATCGAAAGCCGGGCAGGCCACCTCAAGCGTTCCTACGGCATCACCGAGGCCGAGCGCGAGGAGATGATCGCAGCTCAGGGCGGGGTGTGCGCGATCTGCCAAGAGAGTCCCGCGGAGCATGTGGATCACGATCATCAGACGGGTAAGGTCCGAGGCGTACTTTGCTTCGGCTGCAACGCAGGAATTGGGCAGCTCAAGGATCGGCCGGACGTCATCAGGCGTGCAGCCGCATATGTGGAAGGAAACCTGTGGAACCCAACACTCGTAGCACAGGGCGTCTACCGGCAGCCTTCCTGACGCCGGGGTCCTCCTCCTTCATGGACTTCCTGGGCGCGCACTCGCCCGAGATGCTGCCCGGGAACCGGACGCTGCCGGAGGGGGCCGTGCAGGCGCCGCACGGGACGACCATCGTCGCCGCCACGTTCCCCGGCGGGGTCGTGCTCGCCGGTGACCGGCGGGCGACCATGGGGAACATGATCGCGCAGCGGGACATCGAGAAGGTGTTCCCGGCCGATGAGTACTCCGCCGTCGGGATTGCCGGCGCGGCGGGTCTGGCCGTGGAGATGGTGAAGCTGTTCCAGCTGGAGCTGGAGCACTTCGAGAAGGTGGAAGGGGCGACCCTGAGCCTGGAGGGCAAGGCGAACCGGCTCTCCACCATGATCCGGGGCAACTTGGGGATGGCGATGCAGGGCCTCGCCGTCGTCCCGCTGTTCGCCGGCTGGGACGAGGCCAAGGAGCGGGGCCGGATCTTCAGCTACGACGTGACCGGCGGCCGCTCGGAGGAGCACGGCTACTCCGCCACCGGTTCCGGTTCGATCTTCGCCCGCGGCTCCATGAAGAAGCTGTACCGCGACGATCTGACGGAGGAGGAGTGCACGACCCTGGTCGTGCAGGCCCTGTACGACGCCGCGGACGACGACTCGGCGACCGGCGGCCCGGACATGGCGCGCCGGATCTTCCCGATCGTCACCGTCATGACCGACGAGGGCTTCCGCAGGCTCACCGACGAGGAGTCGGCCGGGCTGGCCCGCGCGATCACCGAGCGCCGCATGTCGCAGCCCGACGGGCCGCGCGCCGCGCTGCTCTGACCATCCGTAGCCCCGTAGGAGCCCAGAAGAGAGGGACGGACAGCCGGTGTCGACTCCGTTCTATGTGTCACCCCAGCAGGCCATGGCGGACCGTGCGGAATACGCGCGCAAGGGCATCGCCCGCGGTCGCAGCCTCGTCGTGCTGCAGTACGCCGACGGCATTGTGTTCGTCGGTGAGAACCCGTCCCGCGCGCTGCACAAGTTCAGCGAGATCTACGACCGCATCGGTTTCGCGGCGGCCGGCAAGTACAACGAGTACGAGAACCTGCGGATCGGCGGTGTGCGCTACGCGGATCTGCGCGGGTACACCTACGACCGTGAGGACGTGACGGCCCGTGGGCTGGCCAACGTCTACGCGCAGACGCTGGGCACGATCTTCTCCAGTGCGGGTGAGAAGCCGTACGAGGTGGAGCTGGTGGTCGCCGAGGTGGGCGCGACGGCGTCCGGTGACCAGATCTACCGGCTGCCGCACGACGGCTCGATCGTGGACGAGCACGGCTCGGTCGCGGTCGGTGGAAATGCCGAGCAGATCAGTACGTACCTGGATCAGCGCCATCAGGACGGGATGACCCTCGCGGAGGCGTTGAAGCTGGCGGTGCAGGCGCTGTCGAGTCAGGCCAACGGCACCGACCGGGAGATTCCGGCGGACCGGCTGGAGGTGGCGGTGCTGGACCGTACGCGGGCGCAGCAGCGCAAGTTCAAGCGGATCCGCGGCCGGCAGCTGGCGCGGTTGCTGGAGGCCGATGTTCCGGCGGCGGCGCAGGCCGATGCCGTGTCGAACGACGAGGAGCCCGAGGACTCGGAGTAGTCCGCGTCGTGGGTGTGGCGCCCCGGTCCGTCTCTGGTGAGGCGGGCCGGGGCGCTGTCGTGTTCAGGGGGTGGGCGGGGGCGCGGTGGAGCCGCGTACGACGAGGGTGACGGGGAGGTCGGGGGCGGTCCAGGGGGTGCCGTCGAGGACGGCGAGGAGGGCGCTCATGCCGTGTTCGCCGACGCGTTCGGCGGGGAGGGCGATGGTGGTGAGTTCGGGTTCGACGGCGGTGGCAAGGGCGAGGTCGTCGAAGCCGGTGACGGAGAGGTCGTCGGGGACGCGCAGGCCGAGGCGGCGGGCGGCCTTGCAGGCACCGGCGGCGAGGATGTCGTCGTCGCAGATGACGGCGGTGGGTCGCTCGCCCGGGGCGGTCAGGGCGGCTTCCATGGTGGTTCTGGCGGCCTGGACGCTGAGGGCGGATCTGACGGTGCGCAGTTCGGCGCGGGGGCCCAGGAGGGCGGTCAGGGCCTTGGCGCGGACGTCGAAGGTCCAGGAGTCGACGGCCGAGGCGAGGTGGAGGAAGCGGTGGTGGCCGAGGGCCCGGAGGTGTTCGGTGACCTGGCGCATGCCGTCGGCCATGGCGAGGTTGACGTGGGCGGCGGCGCGGCCGGAGGTGGGGTCGCTGTCGAGCATGACGAGAGGGAGTCCGTCGCCGCCGATGGCTTCGAGGGCGTGGGCGGCCATGGAGGAGGCGATGACCCCGTCGAGGGCCGCGCGGGCGGAGGCGAAGGGGTCGCGGGCGGGGCCGGTGCCGTCGGGGGAGGGGTAGAGGACGACGCCGAAGCCGTGTTCGGCGGCGACGCGGGCGGCTCCGGTGTAGACGCGGGCGAAGAATTCGTTGGTGAGGGCGGGGACGACGAGGAGGGCGGTGCGGGTGCTGCCGAGGCGGAGGTTGCGGGCGGCGAGGTTGGGGCGGTAGCCGAGGTGGGCGGCGCTTTCGCGGACGTGGGCGGCGGTGCGCTCGGAGACGCGGCCGCGCCATTTGTCGCCGAGGACGAGGGAGACGGTGGCCTGTGAGACCCCGGCGGCGTGGGCGACGTCGCGGCTGGTGGGTCTCGTCACGCGGGGCTCCCGTGGTGCGTGGGCGGGGGTGCCGGGGTGGACCCCCGGGCTGTGGTCATGGTACGTATTACGCGTCAAGTTATACGTATTACCCCGGCTGGATCCGGGCGGAGAGGGGCGGACATGGCCGCGGGATACGCGGAGCTGCTCAGGACCCGGCATGCGGCGAGGCTGCTGGTGGGGACCCTGATAGGCAGGCTGCCCAACGGCACCGCCCCGATCGCCATCGTGCTGTTCACCCGGGCGGAGGGCGGCAGCTACAGCCTCGCGGGCGCCCTGGCCGCGGTGTACGGGGTGGCGAACGCGGTGGGCCAGCCGCTGCTCGGCCGGGCGGTGGACCTCTTCGGGCAGCCCCGGATCCAGCTGCCGGCGGCGCTGGTCTCGGCGCTCGGGATGGTGTGGCTGGCGCTGGCGGGCACCGGGTCGGTGGCCGCCGCGTACGCGGCCGTGATCGTGGCGGGGCTCTTCACGCCGCCGCTGGAGGGCGGGCTGCGGGCGCTGTGGCCGGGGATCCTGGGCGGCAAGGAGGAGCGCGTGCACGCGGCGTACGCGATGGACGCGGTGGCGCAGGAGGTCATGTTCACGGTCGGTCCGCTGCTGGTGACCCTGTTCGTGGCGCTGTGGGACCCGGCCGTGGCGCTGCTGGTGATCAACGGGATCGGGGTGCTGGGGGCGCTGTCGGTGGTGGTCTCGGAGCCGTCGCGTGCGTGGCGCTCGGCGCCGCGTGAGGCGCACTGGCTGGGGGCGCTGCGTTCGCGCGGGCTGCTGGCGCTGCTGGGGGCGTTCTTCTTCGTCGGTACGGCGCTGGGTTCGATCACGGTGGCGGGCGTGGCGTACGCGGACGGTCACGGGGGCCAGGCGGTGTACGGCTGGCTGATGGCGGCGCTGGGGCTGGGCGCGCTGGTCGGCGGTGTGGCGTACGGCGCGCGGCACTGGCCCGGCGCGCCCGAGCGGCGGCTGCGGGTTCTGGTGGCGCTGCTGGCCGTGTGTTATCTGCCGCTGATGCTGGTGCCGGGTCCGGTGGCGATGACGGCGCTGGCGGCGCTGGCGGGGGTGTTCCTGGCGCCGTCCATCGCGTGCGCGTTCATCGTGGTGGACCGGCACGCGCCGGCGGGCACGGTCACGGAGGCGTTCTCCTGGCTGGTCACCTTCTTCGGTGTGGGTGCGGCGATCGGTACGGCGGTGGCCGGTCCGGCGGTGGAGTGGGGCGGTACGGCCTCCGGTTTCGCGGTGGCGAGCGTCGCCGGGGCGGCGGCGCTGCTGGTGCTGATGACGACTCAGCGGGTGCTCGCGGCGCGCTCAACGGGGGCCGGGGGAACCGGTTCGGACGGGGCCTCAGATGAAAATGATCGAAACGGCGCTCTCGAACCCGGTTTCAGAACACAGCAGAAGGCGTAATGTTCAGTCATGGACCGCCGCATTTTCGGGCTGGAGAACGAGTACGGCGTCACGTGCACGTTCAGGGGACAGCGCCGACTGTCTCCTGACGAAGTGGCGCGCTACCTCTTCCGCCGTGTCGTCTCATGGGGCCGCAGCAGCAATGTCTTCCTGCGGAACGGCGCCCGCCTGTACCTCGATGTGGGTTCGCATCCGGAATATGCAACTCCCGAATGCGACAACGTGACCGAACTGGTCACCCACGACAAGGCCGGCGAGCGCATTCTCGAAGGTCTGCTCGTCGACGCCGAACGCCGCCTGCACGAGGAGGGAATCGCGGGCGACGTCTACCTCTTCAAGAACAACACCGACTCGGCGGGCAATTCGTACGGCTGCCACGAGAACTACCTGGTGGCGCGGCACGGAGAATTCTCCCGCCTGGCGGACATCCTCATTCCCTTCCTCGTCACGCGCCAGCTGATCTGCGGCGCGGGCAAGGTGCTGCAGACGCCCCGGGGCGCGGTGTACTGCGTCAGCCAGCGGGCCGAGCACATCTGGGAGGGCGTGAGCTCGGCGACGACCCGTTCCCGGCCGATCATCAACACCAGGGACGAGCCGCACGCGGACGCGGAGCGTTACCGGCGGCTGCACGTGATCGTCGGCGACTCGAACATGTCCGAGACGACCATGCTGCTCAAGGTCGGTGCGACCGACCTGGTGCTGCGCATGATCGAGGCGGGCACGGTGATGCGCGACCTGACCCTGGAGAACCCGATCCGGGCGATCCGTGAGGTCAGCCACGACATCACGGGGCAGCGCAAGGTGCGTCTGGCGAGCGGCCGGGAGGCCTCCGCGCTGGAGATCCAGCGGGAGTACTACGACAAGGCCGTGGACTTCGCGGAGCGCCGCGGGATCCGCACCGGGGTCGTGGACCAGGTGCTGGAGCTGTGGGGCCGTACGCTCGACGCGATCGACGCGGAGGACCTGGACCGGATCGGTACGGAGATCGACTGGGTCATGAAGTACCAGCTGATCGAGCGGTACCGGGCGAAGCACAACATGACCATGTCGAACCCGCGGGTCGCGCAGATAGACCTCGCCTACCACGACATCCACCGGCGGCGCGGTCTGTACTACCTGCTGGAGCGCAAGGGGCAGGCGGCGCGGATCTGCAACGACCTCAAGATCTTCGAGGGCAAGTCGGTGCCTCCGCAGACGACGCGGGCGCGGCTGCGCGGGGACTTCATCCGGCGGGCGCAGGAGCAGCGGCGGGACTTCACCGTCGACTGGGTGCACCTGAAGCTGAACGACCAGGCGCAGCGCACCGTGCTGTGCAAGGACCCGTTCCGGTCGGTGGACGAGCGGGTCGAGAAGCTGATCGCCGGGATGTGATCGGCCGGCGTGTGATCGGCGGAGTGTGATCCGCGGCGGGTGACCGTGCGGCGTGATCTCGCGGTGTGACATCTCACGGGCCCCGTACGTCTCTCGTACGGGGCCCGGCGCACGCCTTAGAGTTGGCGGCGACCAATGTGCCGTCTGAGATCTGAGGAACACGTGCGCCGAATTGCCGGCCTGCTTGTCGTCCCCCTTCTGCTGCTGTCGACAGCGGCCTGTGGTGGCGGCGACGACAAGGGCTCCGACTCCGCCCAGATGCAGAACGGGGTGCCCGCGATCACGAAGGGCGCCAAGTTCGGCGAGGAACCCACCGTCTCGAAGGGCAAGGGCGAACCGCCCAAGGACCTGAAGGTGGTGGTGCTCAGCGAGGGCAAGGGCCCGGCGTTGAAGAAGGGCGACGCGGCTCAGGTGAACTATCTGGGTCAGGTCTGGGACGCGAGCGAGCCGTTCGACAAGAGCTTCGGGCGTCCGGCCCCCTTCGACCTCAACGTCGGTGCGGGCATGGTCATCAAGGGCTGGGACCAGGGCCTGGAGGGCAAGAAGGTCGGCAGCCGTGTCGAACTCGTGATCCCGCCCGCGCTGGGGTACGGCGATCAGGGTTCCGGCGACAAGATCAAGCCGAACGCCACCCTGGTCTTCGTCGTCGACATCGTCAAGGGCACCACGATCCCGGCCTCGGCCACGGGCAAGGAAGTTCCCCAGGACAACAAGGACCTGCCCAAGGTCGGCACGAACACGGACGGCAAGGAGGTGTCGGTCACGGTTCCCAAGGACGTGACCCCGCCGGCCAAGCTCGTCTCGAACTACGTGCTGGAGGGTGACGGCGCGGTCGTGAAGGACAGCGACAACGTGGCGGTCCGCTTCAACGGCAAGACGTGGAAGGACGACAAGACCTTCGAAAGCACGTACACCACCGGCACCTCGGTGACCTGGCCGATGGCGCAGCTGTCGGTGAAGGGCCTCAAGGACGGCATCGTCGGCAAGAAGGTCGGCAGCCGGGTCCTGCTGGTGATCCCGCCCGCCGACGGTTTCGGTGACAAGGAGCAGGGCACCATCCCGGCGAACTCGACGCTGGTCTTCAGCCTCGACATCGTCGCGGTGATGTAAGACTTGTCCGGTTGCCCCCCGGCTCCCGCCGGGAGGGCCCTTTTGTTCGTACGTATGAGGAGCAGTGCCGTGAGCGACAAGCTCGAGAAGCCCGAGATCGATTTCCCCGAAGGCGACGTCCCCACCGACCTCGTGATCGAGGACATCTGGCTGGGCGACGGAGCCGAGGCGAAGGCGGGCTCCAACATCCGCGTCCACTACGTGGGTGTCGCGTTCTCCACCGGCGAGGAGTTCGACTCCTCCTGGAGCCGTAACGAGCCGCTGCCGTTCACCCTCGGTGTCGGTCAGGTCATCAAGGGCTGGGACCAGGGTGTCCAGGGCATGAAGGTCGGCGGCCGTCGCAAGCTGACGATCCCCGCCCACCTCGCGTACGGCGACCGCGGCGCGGGCCGCGCGATCGCTCCGGGCGAGACGCTGATCTTCGTCTGTGACCTGATGGCCGCCTGATCCACCGGCAGTCGTCGTGGGGGGGGCCCCCCCCCCCGGGGGGGGGGCGCCCCGATTGGGGGGGGGGGCCCCGCGGGGGGGGGGCACGGGGGGGGGGGTGTGGTGGTGTTTTGGGGGGT
>NZ_JBEOXE010000099.1:0-22084 GCF_040296485.1 Streptomyces sp. NPDC002138
CGAGTACGTCCAGTACACGGGCTTCCGGTCGGCGCACCGAGAGCACGCACCGGACACCCCTCCTTCCCCACGCACATCCGTCAGACACCCCCTAGGGTTCCGCGCATGGGGTGGCTGAAGATCATGCGGGGGCGGGACGGGCGGCGCAAGCCGTCCTGGCGGGCCGAGGCGGCCCAGGACCGGCGGTGGCGGGAGATGCACGCCGTCGCGCAGGCGCTGCGGGATTCCCGCCGCCCCCAGCACGCGTTGTGGGAACGGATCGTCGCCAGTCTGGAGGACCGGGACTTCGTGGCGATCGGCGCCGCCGACGGGCTGCTCGCGGAGGCCCCGCCAGAGGCGCTCGCGGGGCACGCGGACCGGCTCGCCGCCTTCCTCCGCCGGTACCGGCAGGCCGATGCCTACGGCCCCTCCATCACCGCCTCCGTACTGATCGCCCTGGCCGGTCTGGGCGACCGGCGCGCGCTGCCGCTGCTCACCGCACGGCTCGCCGACCACTCGCACCACTTCATCCATGAGGAGTTCGCCCCGGCCCTGGCCCGCCTCCCGGTCCAGGAGCTGCTGCCCCGGGTCCGCACCCGGCTGCGCCTCGCCCCCGGGCATTACGGTCATGCGACCGCCGTGGCCCTGCTGGGGCTGTGGGGCCCGGCGGCGGCGCCCGCCGTGCCGGAGGTGGTGCCCTTGCTCGACGGCGGGTACGCCCGGGCCGCCTGCGAGGTCCTCGGCCGGATCGGCCCCGGCGCCGTGGCGGCCGCGGACGTACTGGCGGGCCACGCCCGCGGCCACACGCGCCCCGGCCTGCCCGTACCGCCCGGCGCCCCCAACCCCTGGCACGGCCGCCAGAGCGCGGCCTGGGCGCACTGGCAGGTCACCGGGGACGACGGGCTCGCCCTGGAGGTGTGCGGGAGCTTCGCCCGCAAGGGGCTCGGCGGCCCCGTCCTGCGCTACGTGGGCGACCTGTGCCCGGCCGCCGCCGCGTACGTGGACGACGTACGGGCGCTGCTGGACGCGCCCGGCGCGTGGACCCGGGTGGAGGCGGCCCACGCGCTCTGGCGCATCACCGGTGACCCTGGGCCGTCGGTGCCGGTCCTGGTGCGGGAGCTGGCTCCGCTGCGGGAGGCCTCCCTGACCGATCCGGCGGAGGCCGCCGTCCGGCACCTGGGCGAGATCGGCGCTCCGGCCGCCGCGGCCGCTCCGCTGCTGCGGGAGCTGTACGCCGACGGCCGCCGGGCCACGCACCGCAGCGGGCGCCGGATCCTCTGCGACGAACGCCTGCGCCGGTCGCTGGAGACGGCCCTGGGCGGCATCGAGAAGAACGGCGAGCGGGCCGACCGGACCACCTGATCCGCCGGACAGCGGACCGGGCGCCCAGGTCGTCCCTTCCGGATCCTGCCCGGCCCTCCTGTGAGACGACCGCGGACGCACCCGCCGTGGCCCGCTCAGACCCCGGCCGCCCGCACCGCCGCGTACAGCTCGGCGGCGACGTCCGACAGCTCCGCCGCGTCCCGCACGCTGCCCTGGAGATCCACGAGCAGGTCGTCGAGGGGGACGGCGGCCGCGTGCGCGGCGACGTCCTCGGCGATCTGCCCCACGCTGCCCTGGAAGGGCCGCCTGCCCGCCCCCTCGAACGGCCGGGGCTCGTAGGCCGCGTTGGCCCGTACGCACACGGCGATCTCCCGCGTACGTCCGCGCGCGGCGGCCAGCTCCCGCAGCCGGTCCCAGGCGTCGGCCAGCGCCTTCGGGCCGGTGCCCACCGGCATCCAGCCGTCCGCCCGGTCCACCAGCCGACGGGCGGCGCGCGGGCTGTTCGCGGGGAGGTAGACGGGGACCGGCCGGGCGGGCTTGGGGCCGACCTCGGCGGGGGCGATGACCGTCCGCTCCCCCGTGTACGCGACCGGATCGGGACCCCAGACCGCCGCGCACACGTCGAGCAGCTCGTCCAGGACCGCGCCGCGCTCCTCGAAGGGCGCCACGCTCGCGGCGGCGAACTCGTCGCGCGACCAGCCGGTGCCGAGGCCCGCCAGCACCCGGCCGCCGCTCGCCGCGTCCAGGGAGGCGAGCGCGCGGGCCAGCTGGACGGGCAGGTGCAGGGGGGCGACCAGCACGCTGGTCCCCAGCAGGGCCCGTTCGGTGACGGCGGCCGCGAGGGTCAGCGTGACCAGCGGGTCGGCGACCGCGCGGTACCGCTCCAGCCAGGGCAGGCCGGGTATCCCGTACATCCCCTCGAGGGGATGCTCGGGGAACAGGATCCGCTCGAAGACCCACAGGCTCTCGTATCCCGCGGCCTCGGCCGCGCGCGCCACCGCCGGTACGTCGCGGCCGAGCGCGTACTGCTTCATCTGGGGCAGACCGAGTCCGAGCCGGATCGCCACGGTTCTTCTCCTTCGCCGAAGGGGCGGCCGGGCGCCTGCCGGTGAGGCGCCGTCAGAGGGTCAAACGGTCGTCTGCAGCGAAAGGTGCCAGCGGCCCGCCCAGCCGGTGAGGGTGACCGTGGACAGCGGCCGGACGTCGACGTTCCAGTACGTCTGCGGCGGCGCCCCCAGGGCGAAGACCAGAGCGGCGCGCACCACGGAGGGTTCGGCGACGGCCACGATGGCGCCCCCGTCGTCGGCGGGCCGGGTGTCCAGCCAGGCACCGATCCGCGTGATGAAGGCGAGCAGCGACTCCCCGCCGTGCGGGGCCGCGCGCGGATCGGTGAGCCAGAGGTCCACCGCCCCGGGCTCGCGCGCGGTCACCTCGGCCAGGGTCAGCCCGCGCCAGCGGCCCATGTCGCAGTCGCGCAGGGCGGGCTGGGCGAGGGGCGCGTAGCCCAGCGCCCGGCCGGTGGCGCGGCTGCGGGCCGTGGGCGAGCAGTAGCGCAGCTCGGCCGCGCCCAGGGGCACCAGTCCGTGCGCGGCGGTCTCCACCGCCTGCCAGCCGACGGTGTCGAGCGGCCGGTCGTCGTCGAAGCGCTCGGCGAGCAGCGAGGAACTACGGGCTGCGGTGACGAGCGAAACCCGAACATGCATGCGGCGATGGTGAGGCGAGCGCCGCATGGGGTCAAGCGTCTGAACCGACCCCGCAGCGCAGTTTGCGGACGGCCTCGGTCAGCTCGCCCGCTCCGGCGACCCCGGCGAAGCTCATGCGTACGTACGGACCCGGTGGTTCCGCGCAGAAGTACGGGCGGCCGGGCGTGACCGCCACTCCCGCCCGCAGCGCCCCCGCCACGAAGCCGGCCTCGTCCGCCCCGTCGGGCAGGCGCAGCCACAACTGGTAGCCGCCGACGGGCAGATGGGGCAGGGACAGGTCGGGCAGTTCCCGCCGCAGCGCCCCGGCGAGCACCTCCCGGCGGTGGCGCAGTTCGGCGCCGACGGCGCGCAGGTGGCGCGGCCAGGCGGGCGCTCCGACCAGCTCCAGCGCCGCCTCCTGGAACGGCCGGGGCACGAAGAAGCTGTCCACGACCTGAATGGCGCGCAGCCGCTCCAGCACCGGCCCGCGGGCGGCGAGCGCGCCCACCCGCAGGCTGGGCGAGGTGACCTTGGTCAGGGACCGCACGTGCACCACGACCCCGTCGGGGTCCTCGGCGGCCAGGGTGGCGGGCAGCGGTCCGGCGTCCTCGTGGGCCAGCGCCCGCGCGTAGTCGTCCTCGACGACGAAGGCCCCGGCGGCCCGCGCGATCCGCCGCACCTCGGCCCGGCGCGCGTCGGCCAGCACCGACCCGCTGGGGTTCTGGAACAGCGGCTGGCAGACGAACACCCGCGCGCCGGTGGCTTCGAAGGCGGCGGCGAGGAGGTCCGTACGCACGCCCTCCGCGTCGCAGGGCACCGGTACGGGCCGGCACCCGGCGGCGCGGGCGATCGCCAGCAGGCCGGGGTAGGTCGGGGATTCGACCAGGATCGGCGCCCCGGGCGGGGCCAGTGCCCGCAGGGCGGTGGTGAGGGCGCTCTGGCCGCCCGCGGTGATCAGCACGTCGGCGGCGGTCAGCGGGCCGCCGATCTCGCGGGCGAACCAGTCGCGCAGCTCGGTCAGCCCCTCCACGGGCGGCCGGGACCAGGCCCCGGGCCGCCGCCCGGCGCGGGCCAGGGCGGCGGCGAGGGCCCGCTCGGGCTGGAGGGAGGAGTGCAGGTAGCCGCCGTTGAGCTCGGCCACCCCGGGCGGTGGGGTCGCGAGGGAGACCAGCACTCCGGAGGCGTCCACGGACCGCGGCACGATCTCGCCGCCGTCCTCGGCGCTGAGGGCGAGCGCCTGCCAGGAGGTGTCGACGGCGGCCGGGGCGGTCTCCCGGGGCGCGCAGCGGAACACCCCGGCGCCGGGCCGGGTCACGACGAGTCCCTCGGCGGCGAGCTGGGCGAGGGCCCGCGACACCGTCACCGGGCTCACCCGGAAACGCTCGACCAGGGACCGGCTCGACGGCAGCTTTCCACCCGCCGAGTAGCGGTTCAGTTCCGCCCGAAGGGATTCCACCAGTTCAGCCACACTGCTACGCTCGTACATGACAGCACAGAATAGCGCTACTGGACCAACGGCGATAGCGGTTCGACGGGAAAGCAGCCGGGAGTCCGGCCGGGGGTCCGCCCTCGAGTCCGGCCGCGAGTCCGGCCGCGCGAGCGGTACCGTCCTCGCCGCCCTCGGTGTCGTCGCCTTCTCCCTGACCTTCCCCGCGACCGTCTGGGGCATGGAGAGCTTCGGCCCCTGGTCGTTCGTGTCCCTGCGCAGCGTCCTCGCCGCCCTGATCGCGGGCGCCTTCCTGCTCGCCCTGAGGGTCCGGCTGCCGGGCCGGGCGCACTGGGCGGGCCTCGCGGTGGTCGCCGCCGGGGTGGTCGTCGGCTTCCCCATGCTGACCACGCTCGCCCTGCGCACCTCCACCACCTCGCACTCCGCCGTCGTGGTCGGCCTGCTGCCGCTGACCACCGCCGTGCTCGCCGCCCTGCGCACGGGCGTCCGGCCGCCGCGCACCTTCTGGTTCGCCGCCGTCGCGGGGGCCGCGGTGGTCCTCGGCTTCACCCTGGCGCAGAGCGGCGGGGCCCTGTCCGCCGGGGACGCCTACCTCTTCGCCTCCCTCCTGGTCTGCGCGGCGGGCTACACCGAGGGCGCCCGGCTGGCCCGGGTGATGCCCGGCTGGCAGGTCATCGGCTGGGCGCTGGTGCTGTGCCTGCCGCTGACCCTGGCCGGGTCGGTGATCGGGCTGGCCGGAGAGCCGGTCCACCTCACCGGTCACGGGATCATGGGCCTGGTGTGGGCGGCGGCGGGCTCCAGCTTCCTCGGGCTGTACGTCTGGTACCGCGGGATGGCCGAGATCGGGCCCGCCCGCGCCAGTCAGCTCCAGCTCGCCCAGCCGCTGCTGACGCTGGTGTGGGCGGTGGTCCTGCTGGACGAGCACCTCACCCCGGCCGCCCCGGTGGCGGCTGGCGCGGTGCTGGTCTGCATCGCCGTGACACAACGGGCCAAATAGCCCCGGAACGCCGTAAACTGCTGTCACCGACCGGACCGGCCCGAGGGAGGTCAGCATGCACGCGACCGAGGGTGATCAGCTGGTGCAGCACGGCAGGATCGTCGGCCAGAACGACAAGGTCGGCGAGATCCTCCAGGTCCTGGGGGACAACGGCACCCCGCCCTACCGGGTGCGGTTCCAGGACGGCCACGAGGCGCTCATGGCCCCCGGGCCGGACTGCGTCGTACGGCACCCGGACGACGGCGGACGCTGACGGCACGACGTCGGCCACGCCCCCCTTCCGAAACCCCCACCACGGTGAATCAGCGCGGCGGCACCCGCGTCGGGTAGTGATCGGCGACGACCCGCGCCATCGCCCCGTTCCGGTCCGCGACCACCTGCTTCGCGGAGAAGTAGACGTGGCCGCGGACCTCCGCGTATCCGGCGGCGACGGCGAGGTGCCGGGACAGCTCGGCCGGGTCCCGCCAGGCCTCGGTGGCGCTTCCGGCGTCGCAGCGGTAGAGCGCCTCCCCGATCAGGAGCTCGACCCCGGTGCCCCGCACGGTCCGCGACCACCAGTTCACGAGCGCCTCGTAATCGCACTGCGGGTGCCCGATCGGCCAGTAGAGCTGCGGCGCGATGTAGTCGAGCCAATGCTCCCCGACCCACTTGCGGGTGTCCGCGTACAGATCGTCGTACGTCGCCACGCCCGCCCGGGTCGGTGAGCCGAGCGGGTCGGTGCCCTCGTTGCGCCAGACGGCGAAGGGGCTGACGCCGAAGCGGACTCCGGGCCGCGCCGCCTTGATGCCCGCCGCCATCTCCCGTACCAGGGTGTCGATGTTGTCCCGCCGCCAGTCGGCGCGCGAGTCGAAATCGGAGCCGTACTCCTCGAAGGCCGCGTCGTCGTCGAAGGCCTCGCCCTCCACGGGGTAGGGGTAGAAGTAGTCGTCCCAGTGCACCGCGTCGAGGGCGTAGCGGCTCACCGCGTCGAGCATCGCCCGCTGCACGAAGGCCCGGACCTCGGGCAGCCCGGGGTTGTAGTAGAGCTTGCCGCCGTACGGGACCACCCATTCCGGGTGGACCCGGGCCGGGTGCTCGGGGACCAGCAGGGACACGTTCTCGTGGTTGGCGACCCGGTACGGGTTGAACCAGGCGTGCAGCTCCAGCCCCCGCGCGTGCGCCAGCTCCACGGCGGTGCCCAGCGGATCCCAGCCCGGGTCCTCGCCCTGGCGCCCGGTCAGCCACTGCGACCACGGCTCCAGCGCCGAGGGCCACATCGCGTCGGCGGTCGGCCGGACCTGGAGGACCACCGCGTTCAGCCGCCGCTCGACCGCGGTGTCGAGCAGCGCGACCAGCTCGGCCTGCTGCGTCTCGGCGCTCAGCCCGGCCGCCGAGGGCCAGTCGACGTTCTCCACGGAGGCCACCCACATCCCGCGGAACGCGGGGGCGCTCCCGGGTGCGGGCGCGCCCCCGGGTCCGCCCGCCCGCGCGGCGCTCGCCGCGGCCGACCCCGCCGTCGTGGCCGCCGCCAGCACCCCCGCCATGCCGGCCATCCCCACCAGCAGTCCCCGTCGGCCGATGTGCGCCATGTGTTCGCTCCGTTCCGCACAGTGATATTGATCTCGGTGGGGCCAGCATGCCCGCCCCGGGCCGTCATCAGGCCGCAGGTCGGGAGTAACGTCGGGGGTCGTGGCGGGCGCCGGAATGCAGTTACCACTGTCAACGACGGGGGACCCGCGATGGATGAGCAGCGAAAGGCACGATGTGACGGACCTCTCTACCCTCCCGACCGACATCGCACGGGTCGGCGTAGTGGGCTGTGGCCAGATGGGCGCGGGCATCGCGGAGGTGTGCGCCCGCAGCGGTCTCGAAGTGAAGGTTGCCGAGACCACCGGCGAGGCCCTGGAGATCGGCCGTACCCGGCTGCACAACTCCCTGATGAAGGCCGCCGAACGCGGCAAGATCACGGAGGAGGAGCGGGACGCCACCCTGGCCCGCCTGACCTTCACCACGGACCTCGGCGAATTCGCCGACCGTGACCTGGTCATCGAGGCCGTCGTCGAGAACGAGCAGGTCAAGACCGAGATCTTCCAGGTGCTCGACCAGGTGGTGACCCGCCCGGACGCGATCCTCGCCTCGAACACCTCCTCCATTCCGCTGGTGAAGCTGGCCGTCGCGACCTCGCGGCCGGACCAGGTCATCGGCATCCACTTCTTCAACCCGGCCCCGGTGCAGCAGCTCGTCGAGCTGATCCCGGCGCTGACGACGGGCGAAGAGACGGTCAAGCGGGCCGAGGCCCTGGTCCGGGACGTGCTCGGCAAGCACGCGATCCGCGCGCAGGACCGGTCGGGCTTCGTGGTGAACGCCCTGCTGATCCCGTACCTGCTGTCCGCGATCCGGATGTTCGAGTCGGGCATCGCGAGCCGCGAGGACATCGACAACGGCATGGAGCTGGGCTGCGCCCACCCGATGGGCCCGCTGAAGCTGGCGGACCTGATCGGCCTGGACACCGTGGCCTCGGTGGCCGACTCGATGTACTACGAGTTCAAGGAGCCGCTGTACGCCGCTCCCCCGCTGCTCCAGCGCATGGTGGACGCGGGCCGCCTGGGCCGCAAGACGGGCTCGGGCTTCTACCCGTACGGCTGATCCGCCGGGTTCAGCCCAGGCGCAGGTGGTGCAGCAGCAGGAGCCCGGCCGCCATGTTGGCGGCCGGGACCTCGCCGCGCGCGATCATGTCCGGCACCAGTTTGAGCGGTACCCAGGCGCGGTGCGAGGACTCGAAGTCGTCCTCGGGGTGCCCGGTGTACGTCGCTCCCTCGGCCCAGTAGAGGTGGTGGCGGGCGTCGGTCAGACCGTTGGAGGGCTCGACCGTCATCAGGTGGTGGAGGGGGCCCGGGCGCCAGCCCGACTCCTCCTCCATCTCCCGGGCCGCCGCGGCGGCGATGTCCTCGCCGTCCTCGACCACCCCGGCGGGCAGTTCCCAGCCCCAGCTGTCGGTGATGAAGCGGTGGCGCCACAACAGCAGCACCTCATTGGCCTCGTTGACCGCTGTCGCGACGGCGACCGGGCGCAGCCGGATCACGAAGTGGTCCAGGTGTCGGCCGTCGGGAAGCTCGACGTCCGCGAGGTTCACGTCGAACCAGCGGTTCTTGTACACGGTCTGCTCACTCAGGTTCATCCACTGCACGGTTGTGCCACCTTTCGTTCGAGTAGGTGGCAACATGGCAGCAGTTGGGAGCGTCACAGCGGAACGCGCAGCGCTCCGTCGATGAGGTGCGAGGTCTCCTCGGCTCCCGAACAACCGCTGCTCAGCAGCTGTTCGCGGACCGTGCGGAGCCGGTCGCGCAGGCGCAGCGATTCCATCCCCTTGGCCCGTTCGGCCATTTCGGCCGCGGCCGCCACCGCGCGGTCGGCCTCCCCCTGGCGCAGCTGGATCTCGCACAGCATCGCCAGCCGGTGCACCCGGCCCCGGTCGTGCGCGGGGGTCCCGACGGCGGCGGTGGCCTGCTCGTGCGCGGCGCCGAGGTCGCCCAGGCCGAGCAGCGCCTCGGCCACCTGCACATTGACCAGGCCCGGTTGGACGTAGCCGGTCTCGTCGGGTTCGCTGCCCGGCAGGATCCGCTCGGCGGCCGCCTCGGCATGCCGGATACAGGTCAACGCCGCGACTCCGTCGCCGAGTTGGGCGTAGGCCTTGGCCTGCATCGCGTAGAGGTCGGCGGACAGCGCCGGGGTGGTGTGGCGCCCCGCGGCCCGCAGCGCGGCCTCCGCGAAGGCGACCGCCTGGCGGAACTCCCGCAGGTGCAGGGACTGGTTGACGAGCAGCGCGATCACATAGGCCCCGAGGCCCCGGTCCCCGCTGGCCTTCGCGAGCCGCAGGGCCTGGTGGAAGTAGCGCTGGGCGAGGCCGTGGGCGTCCGAGTCGTACGCGCAGATCCCGGCCACCGCCACGAGCGACCCGGTGGCGCGGTAGAGGCCCCGGCCGAGCGCGTCGGGGTAGCTCCCGCGCAGCAGGGGCGCGGTCTCGCTGCCCAGGAAGCGCACGATCCGGTCCCGGGTGGCCACGCCGCCCGCGCGGCGGTACATCAACTCGTAGTGTGCGCGGGCGGCCCGCAGGATCTCGATGTGCTCGGGGCCGACCCGGGTCGGCCCCGCACGGGAGACGTCGGCGTCCTCGGGTGGGTTCTCCCACTCCCAGACCGGGATGACGGCCGGGGTCCCGCACACGGCCCCGGCGGTGAGCAGCTGCGGGCGGGCCTGGCCGTCGGCGCGCCACAGGGCGGTGGCCCGGTCGACGAACCCGCCCAGCGGGGAGCCCGGCGGGGAGCCGTGCGCGGTGACGTCGGCCGAGGGCGATCCGGCCAGGCCGAGCCCGATGTCGTCCAGCGAGAGCGGGCGCCGCAGCCGGCTGCCGAGCACCTCGCAGAGCAGATCGGGCACTTGGCCGCGGGGGCGCTGGCCCTTGAGCCAGCGGGCGACGGCGGTGTGCTCGTACCGCAGCGCCAGTCCACGGCTGCGCCCGGCCTGATTGACGTGTGCGGCGAATCCGGCGTGGGACATGCCCGCCTCGGCGAGGAGGGCATCGAGCAGTGCATTGGGCTGCATGGGCCGCTCCAAGGGCTCGTCGGTCTCAGGTTAGTGGGTGCTCGGTTCACACGGGGTGTGAACCGGATACGCGCATAAATGCGCCGCGCACCCTGCCGGGAGGAGCCCCCGGAGCGGTTCACTGAAGGGCCTCGCCAAGAGGTAGCCCGGGTCGTCGGCTCCCCCTCGAACAGTGCGACGACCCGTACTAGCGCCGCCCGTTCTGCTGTCTGCCCGACACTCCATGGCAGACGGGCGGCGCGCCACAGCACCGCTGTCGCTCAGGCCGGACCGATCCGGTCGTTGCGCAGCACCAGCAGGGCGACGTCGTCGGCGAGCCGCCCGCCGGTGTGCCGCAGCAGGGCCGCGTGCACGCCCGCGACCAGCCGCGCGGGCGTGAGCGCGGCGGTGGCGTTCTCGGTGACGGCGCGGGTGAGCGGGAAGAAGCGGCCGGCCCGGTCGCGGGCGTCGGCGATGCCGTCGGTGTGCAGGAAGAGCGCGTCACCGGGGCCGAGCGTCCCGCACCGGTACGGGGCCGGTTCCCCGCCCAGCGGCACCACCCCGAGCGGCGGCAGCGTCTCGCCCCCGTCGAGCACCCGCACCTCGATCCGCGGAGCGGCCCCCCGGGCCCCCGCCCGGACCCGCGCCTCAACCGCCGACGGGGCTGACGGTGCCTCCGGCGGGCCCTCAAGCGCCGGGCGGGCTGATGTGCGGCGGGCACATCCGGCCTCGCCTGCGTGTGAGGCGCCCCCGGAGGGGCGTTTCAGGCCCGCGGGGCGCGATCCCAGCCTCGCCGGCGTGTGAGGCGCGGGGTCCGGGGCGGAACCCCGGGACACGGCGCCGCACGGCTCCGGCTCGGGCTCCGGCTCCGGCCCCCGGCGGCGCAGGACGTACGGCCACGGGTGGCCACAGTTCAGGGCCAGCAGGCTCCCGTCCGCCCCGATCTGCAGCAGCAGCACCGTGACGAACTCCTCCGGCTCCCCCCGCACGTACCGGTCCAGCGCCCGCTCCATCCGCAGCAGCACCCCGCCCAGCGTCGTCTCGTCGTACGCCGCTTCGCGGAACGAGCCCAGGACCGCCCCGGCCACGCCCAGCGCGGTCGCCCCGTGGCCGCGCACGTCACCGATGACCACCCGCACCCCGAAGCGCGTCGGCAGCGCCTCGTACAGGTCGCCGCCCACCGACAGCTGGGCCGCGGCCAGGGTCAGGCCGTCGATCCGGGCCGGGACCGGCCGCAGCAGCGCCCGCTGCACCGCCGCCGCGGTCTCCTGGCTGCGCCGCAGCTCCGCGAGCAGCTGTTTGCGTACGTGCAGCGCGCATCCGGTGGCCAGCAGCAGGAAGGCGGCGCAGCTCGCCAGGCTCGGTCCGAGCGGCCCGGGGGAGGCCAGCTCCCAGGACACCGCGGCGCCGCCCCAGGCAAGGACGCACACCCGGCGCACGTGGGGCATCTCCCCGCGCGTGATCATCCGTTGGGCCTCCCCTCGGCCGCAACGATTGTGTCCACCGACAGGTTCATGGGACACGGGCGGCCGGGGTTCTCACCCGAATGAGTGAGGAGGGCGCTCTCCCGCGCCCGGCATGACGGAGGGGGCGCACCCGGTGACCCGGATGCGCCCCCTCCACGCGGGACGGACGGTGCTACGCGCCGCGCAGGACCGCCCCCGTGCGCTCGGCGGCCAGCGCCACCGCCGCGTCACGGGCGGCCGTGGACTCCTCGGCCGTCAGGGTGCGGTCCGCCGCGCGGAAGCGCAGCGCGTAGGCGAGGGACTTCTTGCCCCCGCCGACCTGCTCGCCGGTGAAGACATCGAACAGCCGCAGCGATTCGAGGAGTTCACCCGCGCCCTTGCGCAGCGCGCTCTCGACCTCGGCGGCCGGGACGGCGGCGTCCACGATCAGCGCGACGTCCTGGGTCGCCACCGGGAAGGTGGAGATCCGGGGCGCCTGGAGGGTCTCGCCACCGGCCGCCGCGAGGCGGTCCAGGTCGATCTCCATCGCGCTGGTACGGGCGGGCAGACCGAGCGCCTTGACGACGCGCGGGTGCAGCTCACCGGCGTGGCCGATGACCTGCTCGACCCCGTCGAGGGTGACGACGAGCTCGGCGCAGCGGCCCGGGTGCCAGGGACCGTACCGGCCCTGGCGCACGACCAGCTCGGCGCCGGCCTCGACGGCCAGCGAGCGGGCGGCCTCGACCGCGTCCGCCCAGTCGGCCGGGCGGCCCTTGCCCCACCAGCCGGCCTGCTCGCGCGCACCGGCCAGCACGACCGCGGCGTACCGCGGCTGCGCGGGCAGGGCCGCGTTCAGGGTGGCGATCTCCTCCGCCGTGGGACGGCGGTCGACCGGCAGCCGCACCGCCACGCCCGGCTGCGGACCGGCCCGGAAGACCGAGCCCGTCTCGAAGAGCGCGAGGTCGTGGCTGCCGCGGCTGTCGTTGCGGCGCAGGGCGCCCAGCAGACCCGGCAGCAGCGTGCTGCGCAGGGCGGGCTCCTCGTCGGAGATCGGGTTGACGAGGGTGACGACCTGGCGGGCCGCGTCGTGCTCGGGCAGCTGGAGCTGGTCGAAGACCTGGGCTCCGAGGAACGGGTAGTTCAGCGCCTCGACGTAACCGGCGGCGGCCAGCGCGCGGCCGATCCGGCGGTGCAGCCGCTGCCGGTCGGTCAGCCCGCGGCCCGACGGGGGCTGCGGGAGCGTGGAGGGCAGGTTGGCGTAGCCCTCCAGCCGGATGACCTCTTCGGCGAGGTCGTTGGGCTCGGCGAGGTCGGGACGCCACGAGGGCACGGTGACGACCAGCTCGTCCTGGCCGTAGACGTCGCAGCCCACCTCCTGGAGGCGGCGTACGACGGTCTCGCGGCCGTAGTCCACGCCCGCGACCCGGTCCGGGTGGTCCGCGCGCATCGCGATGGAGCGCGGGGCGGAGGGCGCGGACAGCTCGGTGACGCCCGCTTCGGCGGTACCGCCCGCGAGCAGCACCAGCAGGTCGACGGTGCGCTGCGCGGCGGCGGCCGCGGCCTGCGGGTCGACCCCGCGCTCGAAGCGCTTGGACGCCTCGGAGGCGAGCTTGTGGCGGCGGGCGGTGCGCGAGATCGACAGCGCGTCGAAGTGCGCCGCCTCGATGACCACCTCGGTGGTGCCCGAGACCTGGAGGGTCTCCGGGTCCGTGACGGAGTCGGCGATCTCGGTGTTGGCACCGCCCATGACACCGGCGAGGCCGATCGGCCCGCTGTTGTCGGTGATCACCAGGTCCTCGGCGTCCAGCGTGCGCTTGACGCCATCCAGGGTGGTGAACTTCTCGCCCTGCTCCGCGCGGCGGACGCCGATGGGACCGTCCACGCGGGAGCGGTCGTAGGCGTGCAGCGGCTGGCCGAGCTCGAGCATCACGTAGTTGGTGACGTCGACCGCGAGCGAGATCGGCCGCATGCCGGCCTTCTGCAGGCGGCGGCTGAGCCAGATCGGCGAGCGGGCCTCGGGGTCGAGGCCGCCGACCGTGCGGGCGGTGAAGCGGTCGCAGCCCTGCGGGTCGTCGATCCGCACGGGGTAGCCGTACGAGTTCGGGCCCGGCACGTCGAGCAGCGCCGGGTCGCGCAGCGGCAGCCCGTAGGCCGTCGCCGTCTCACGGGCCACGCCGCGCATGGACAGGCAGTAACCGCGGTCCGGGGTGACGGCGATGTCGAGGACCTCGTCGATCAGCTCCAGGAGCTTGATCGCGTCGGTGCCGACCTCGTACTCCGGGGGGAGCACGATGATGCCGTGCGTGCCGTCGTCGCCCATGCCCAGCTCGTCGCCGGAGCAGATCATGCCGTGGGAGGTGCGGCCGTACGTCTTGCGCGAGGCGATCGCGAAGTCGCCGGGCAGCACCGCGCCGGGGAGCACCACGACGACCTTGTCGCCGACGGCGAAGTTCCGCGCGCCGCAGACGATCTCCTGGGGCTCACCGGTGCCGTTGGCCTGGCCGACGTCGACCGTGCAGAAACGGATCGGCTTGCGGAAGCCCTCGAGCTCCTCGATGGTCAGGACCTGGCCGACGACCAGGGGGCCCTTGAGACCGGCGCCGAGCTGCTCCACACGCTCGACCTCGAGGCCGGCGTCGACGAGGCGCGCCTGTACGTCACGACCGGTCTCGCCCGCGGGCAGGTCGACGTACTCCCGCAGCCAAGAAAGCGGGACCCGCATCAGATCTCCATCCCGAACGGCCGGGTGAAACGAACGTCACCCTCGACCATGTCTCGCATGTCTTCGACGTTGTGGCGGAACATCAGCATCCGCTCGATGCCGAACCCGAAGGCGAATCCGCTGTACTTCTCGGGGTCCACGCCGCAGGCGACGAGCACCTTGGGGTTGACCATGCCGCAGCCGCCCAGCTCGATCCAGCCCTCGCTGGAGCAGGTACGGCACGGGCGGTCGGGGTTGCCCACCGATTCGCCGCGGCACACGTAGCACTGCATGTCCATCTCGGCGGACGGCTCGGTGAACGGGAAGTAGTTCGGGCGCAGCCGCGTGGTCATGTCCTGGCCGAAGAGCGCCTGGACCATGTGGTCCAGGGTGCCCTTGAGGTCGGCCATGGTCAGGCCCTCGTCCACGGCGAGCAGCTCGACCTGGTGGAAGACGGGGGTGTGCGTCGCGTCCAGCTCGTCGGTGCGGAACACCCGGCCGGGGCAGACGACGTAGACGGGGGGCTTGCGCTCCAGCAGCGTGCGCGCCTGCACCGGGGAGGTGTGGGTGCGCAGCACGACACCGGACTCGTCGCCGACGGTGCCCTCGGGCCCCTGGACGAAGAAGGTGTCCTGCATCTGGCGCGCGGGGTGGTCGGGAGTGAAGTTGAGGGCGTCGAAGTTGAACCACTCCGCCTCCACCTCCGGGCCCTCGGCCACCTCGTAGCCCATGGCCACGAAGATGTCCGCGATGCGGTCCATCAGCGTGGTCAGGGGGTGGCGGGCGCCGGCCGGGACGCGGTCGTAAGGCAGCGTGACGTCCACGGCCTCCTCGACGAGCACGCGCTCGTCGCGCTCCGCCTCCAGCTCGACCGTGCGCGCGCCGAAGGCCTTGTTCACGGCGCCCCGGGCCTGGCCGACGCGCTTGCCCGCCTCGGCCTTCGCCTGCGGTGGCAGGGCGCCGATCTCGCGGTTGGCGAGCGCCAGGGGCGAGCGGTCGCCCATGTGCGCGGTCTTCGCCTCCCGCAGCGCGTCGAGGTCGCCGGCGGACGCGAAGGCGGCGAGCGCCTCGTCCCGCATGCGCTCGATCTCATCCGGTTTCAGTGCCTCGACCTCAACAGGGTCGTACGACTTGTTCGGTGCCGACATCTCTTCCCGTACTTCCGATGGCTGGCTGGTGGGTCCCCCGCGCGACCACGCTCGACGCGCTCGGCACAAGGACACAAAGGTGCCAAAGGACGAGTCTAAAGGTCGCTGGGGGTGAAGGGAGCCCGTGGGCCGCCTGGCGAGACGCTCCGCAGGGTTACTGCGTGAGGTACGCCGGCGCGGCGACGGGCAGGATAAATCGGAATTCGGCGCCGCCGCCGGGGCCGCGCCCGACCGTGATGCTGCCGCCGTGGGCTTCCACGATGCCCTTGACGATGTACAGGCCCAGACCGGTGCCGCCGCGCTTGCTGCCCCGCCAGAAGCGGGTGAACACGCGGCGCATGGAGTCCTCGGGGATGCCGGGGCCTTCGTCGGTCACGGTGACGGCCGTACCCATCTCGTCGTCGGTCTTGGTCGCGGTGGCACCGGCCGGAGCGGGTGCCACCTCGATGGTGACCGTTCCCTCTCCGTGCCGCACCGCATTTTCGAGAAGATTGCCGAGAATCTGATCGATCTTGTCCGGGTCGGCCCACAGATCGGGCAGCGGGCTCGCGACCCGCAGGAGGAAGCGGTCCGGGGCCTGGCCGTTCGCGGTGAGCGCCTGGACGTGGCGTGCCACGGCGGTGGCGATGTCCACCGGCTGGCGGCGCACCTCGAGGCGGCCGGAGTCGATCCGCGAGATGTCGAGCAGCTCGGCGATCAGCCGGGTGACCCGGTTGGCGTCGGCGTCGACGGTCTCCAGCATCAGCCGCTTCTGGTCGTCGGTGAACCGCTCCCACTTCGCCAGCAGGGTCGCGGTGAAGCCCTTGACCGAGGTGAGCGGGGAGCGCAGCTCGTGCGCGACGGTGGCGATCAGCTCGGCGTGGCTGCGTTCGGTGCGGCGCCGGGCCTCGGTGCCGCGCAGGCTCACGACGAGGCGGCTGAGCGGTCCGGTGGGGTGCGTACGGACGTAGCGGGCGGAGACGAGGACCTCGCGGCCGCCGGGGAGCAGCAGATTGCGCTCGGGCTGGCCGCGCCGGGTGGCCAGGCCGCCGTAGGGATCGGTCAGCGTCCACCAGCGGCGGCCCTCGAGGTCCTCCAGCGGCAGCGCCTGGTCGATCCGGTCGCCCAGGGCCTTGCGGGGGTCGACGGCGGTGATCCGCGCGGCGGCCCGGTTGAAGCAGATGACCCGGCCGGCGTGGTCGGCGACGACCAGCCCGTCGGGAAGGTCGTCGGGGTCCATCCCGAAGCCCGCGCCGAGCGCGTCGCCCGGGCCGCCGCCGTCCCGGGGGGAGGCGGCCACCGGCTCACCGGGCCCCGCGGGCAGGGCCGCCCCCTGGGTGGCCTCCCGCGGCGAGCTGTTCGTACCGACGGTCATGTCCCCGTACCCCACATCTCCGGACGGGGTCGCCGCGGCGGGTGCCCCCGGGCCGCCACATTACTAGCTGGGGGTCACGGAGCGGCACCCTCCGGGCGCCCGCTGTGCACGCGCGGACGCGTAGAGGCACACGGCGGCGGCCGTCGCGAGGTTCAGACTCTCGGCCTTGCCGTGGATCGGGACGCGCACGACGGCGTCCGCGAGGGCGCGGGTCTCCTCCGGCAGGCCCCAGGCCTCGTTGCCGAACACCCATGCCGTGGGGCCGCCCATGGTGCCCGCGTCCAGCTCGGCGTCGAGGTCGTCCTCGCCCGCGCCGTCGGCGGCCAGGATCCGCACGCCCGCCGCCCGCAGCCCCTCGACGGCCTGCTCGACGGGGACGCCCACGGCCACCGGCAGGTGGAAGAGGGAGCCCACGGAGGCACGTACGGACTTGGGGTTGTAGAGGTCGACGGAGGCGTCGGTCAGGATCACCGCGTCCGCTCCGGCGGCGTCCGCGCAGCGCAGTACGGTGCCCGCGTTCCCGGGGTCGCGGACGTGCGCGAGGACGGCGACGAGCTTCGGAGCGGCTTCCAGGACCGACTCGAAGGAGGTGTCGAGGAAGTGGCAGACGCCGACCAGGCCCTGCGGGGTGACCGTCTGGGAGACCTCGGCGAGCACCTCGTCCGAGGCGTAGTGCACGCGCGCCCCGGCGGCCAGGGCCGCCTCGACGATGTCGGTGTAGCGCTCGGCGGCCTCGACGGTCGCGAACAGCTCGATCAGGGTCGCGCCCGCCTCGCCGCGGTGCTCGGCGGCCTCGCGGACGGCCTGCGGGCCCTCGGCGATGAACCGCCGCTCCTTGGTGCGGAAGTTCCGGCGCGCGAGCCGTCGGGCGGCGGCCACCCGGGGGGATCGCGGGGAGATCAGCTCGGCGGGGGCGGGGGTACCCATGGCGGTCGGCTCGCTTCCGTGCGTACTGCGGGTCGAAACAGGTCGAAACAGCTGGTCAACGCACCGGACCCGCAGGCACGAGGCCTGCGGGTCCGGGCTGTGGCCACTGAAGGCCGGTGAGCCGGTGAGGGCTCGTGAAGGACGGACTGCTTAGGCAGCGGCCTTCGGGGCGTTGACGTCGGCCGGAAGCGCCTTCTGGGCGACCTCGACCAGCGCGGCGAACGCGTTGGCGTCGTTGACGGCCAGCTCGGCGAGGATCTTGCGGTCCACCTCGATGTTGGCGGCGTTCAGACCCTGGATGAGGCGGTTGTACGTCATGCCGTTCTGGCGGGCAGCGGCGTTGATGCGCTGGATCCACAGCCGACGGAAGTCGCCCTTGCGCTTCTTGCGGTCGTTGAAGTTGTAGACCAGGGAGTGGGTGACCTGCTCCTTGGCCTTGCGGTACAGGCGCGAACGCTGACCGCGGTAACCCTTGGCGGCCTCGAGGATCGCCCGGCGCTTCTTGTGAGCGTTTACTGCCCGCTTGACGCGTGCCACTTTGTACTCCTTGTAACAGGGCCGTGGTTGTCTTCACACGGCCCGAATTCGATGGGGTCCCGGTCCTGACGTCCCGCTCCCACGAACGGGGAGCGGAGAGACGTCACTTGCCGAGAAGCTTCTTGATCTTCGCGGCGTCGCCGGGGGCCATCTCCGCGGTGCCGGTCAGGCGGCGGGTGACACGGGACGACTTGTGCTCGAGCAGGTGGCGCTTGCCGGCGCGCTCACGGAGCACCTTGCCGGCACCGGTGATCTTGAAGCGCTTCTTGGAACCGCTGTGCGTCTTGTTCTTCGGCATAGCGCCGTTATCTCCTCGTCGGTGGCGCTCCCACCGGTCCGGAGGAACCAGGCTGGCGGGAGCGTCAATTGTGTCGGTTGAATCCGGAGCGGAGTGCTCCGGACTCAGGCCTCGGCAGGGGCCTCGGTGGAGGCGTCCTCGGCCGGAGCGGCCTCGGCGGCGGGGGCGTCGTCGGCGACCTCGTCGACTCCGGCCTCGTCCGCGAGGAACTCGTCCTCGGAACCCTCGTCCGTGGCGGAAACACCCTGGCGCTCGGCCTTGCGGGCGGCCTGCGCCTCACGGGCCTCGGCCATCGCCTCGGTCTTCTTCTTGTGCGGACCGAGAACCATGATCATGTTTCGGCCGTCCTGCTTCGGGTTCGACTCGATGAACCCGAGGTCCTCGACGTCCGAAGCCAGACGCTGCAGCAGTCGGTAGCCCAGTTCCGGGCGGGACTGCTCGCGACCACGGAACATGATCGTGATCTTGACCTTGTCGCCCTGCTTGAGGAACCGGACGACGTGACCCTTCTTGGTGTCATAGTCGTGCGGGTCGATCTTCGGCCGGAGCTTCATCTCCTTGATGACCGTGTGCGCCTGGTTCTTGCGCGCCTCACGGGCCTTCATGGCCGACTCGTACTTGAACTTGCCGTAGTCCATGAGCTTGCAGACCGGCGGCCTGGCGGACGCCGCTACCTCGACCAGGTCGAGGTCGTACTCCTGCGCAAGCTCGAGCGCCTTCGCGAGCGGCACGATGCCGACCTGCTCGCCGCTCGGACCGACAAGTCGTACCTCGGGAACGCGAATCCGGTCGTTGATGCGGGGCTCGGTGCTGATGGATCCTCCTCGGTTGCACCACCACACGGCCGCCTGGCAGACAGCCGCGTAACGTCTCTGACGTGAGACCAACCGATCCGGAACATCAAAAATGCCCCGGGACGGGACACAGGCGGGGCTCCTGGAAATACCGGAACACCACCGCATCACAACATCGCGGGGCGCAGCATCAGGCAGCTTTCCATCGTCCGTACGGAACGATGGATACTGCCGTGACCGGTGACCTGCCATCCCGGGGGACGACTAGGTGGGAGTACGGAGCCTCCACTTGTGGGCTGGACGCATGCGCATCCAGCCGGTCTGGTGACCCCAATATAGCAAGGGGTCTTCCCGGACGCTAACCCGGCCGTGAACCGGCCACGGATCCGGCGCCGCGGCCGTCGCACCGGGGCCGCTGGCCCGGCCGCGCGGGGGCCCGGTCCGAACCCCCTCCGGCCCCGGCTTATCGTGAAGACATGACTGACGCGACGCCCCCCGAGACCACCGGAGCCGACCGGGCTCCCGACTACGACGCCATGACCCGCGACATCGCGGACGTGCCCGCGGTCGAGGTGATCACCACGGTGGCCGTGCACCTGCTGAGCGCCGCCGCGGTCAACCTGGGCCTGGACAAGCCGGACTCCGAGCACAAGGACCTCGACGAGGCCCGCAAGCTGATCACCGCCCTGGCCGGACTGGTCACGGCCAGCGCCACGGAGATCAGCTCCTTCCACGCGGCCCCGCTGCGCGACGGCCTGAAGTCGCTCCAGCTGGCCTTCCGCGAGGCCTCGCTGGTCCCGGACGAGCCGGGCCAGGGGCCGGGCGAGAAGTTCACCGGGCCCGTCTTCGGCTGAGCCGCCCCCACGGATCGCGGCCTGTTCACCCTTGACGTCCAGGGGTGAACGGGCCGCGATTTTCGCGTTCCGGGCCCGTCCTCCGTGTTCCGGTCACCCCCTAGCCCCGTACGAAGAGGGGCTCACCGGGAGCGGCCGCGTCCGCGGGCAGCAGGGCCAGGTCCAGCCCGCGCACCAGCCGGGCCCGCAGGGTCTCGTCCGCCGCCAGCTCCTGGGCGAGCGCCCGCGCGCTGCGCGCCGGGTCCGCGCCCTCGGCCAGCACGATCGCGAGGGTGCCGTCGGTGTCGGCGCCGCCGGGGCCGAGGTAGGACCGCAGGACGCTCTCCGTCCGGGCCACGGCCGCCCGTACCGCCCCGGTCACGGCCGGATCGGCGAGCGGACCGGCCTCCGTACGGCCTTCGGCCGCCGCGAGCAGCGCGGAGCCGGTGAGCTGGTAGGGGACCGGGCCCGCGAGGTCCAGGACGAGGGTGTCGGCCTTCTCGTGCGCGAGCGCCGCCAGGGCCTGGTGCAGCGGGACGGCCACCGGCCGGGCGGCCGGGTCCCACAGGGCCAGCGAGGCGGTGGAGGTGAAGGCGGGCAGCGCCCGCCGGTCCCCCGCCTTGAGGGTGGGGACGGCCATGTCGCTGCTCTTCTCGCGCTTGAGGCCCGTCTCGGGGTCGGTCTCGGCCTCGCCGAGCACGGCGACGACCGGCACGAGGAGGCGGGCGTCCTTGAGCGCCGCCAGCACCTGGGGCTCCTGGCTTCTGTCCTCGGCCCACGCGGCGAGGGCCGCGCTCAGCCGGGGATCGGCGGAGCCGTCGTCGTCGGAGAAACCGGGGTCTGGAATGTTCTTCTGGGCCACAGTTACCCGACCCTATATCGCGGTGCGGGGCTCTTCCTCCGGCCGGTCGGCGTCCGGCCCGTCGTGCCCGGGGCGCCGCCGCCGGGCCAGTACGCCCGCCAGCACGAGCAGCGCCACCCCGGCGCCCGCCGCGACCGGCGCCGCGTACCGGATCCGGCGGGCGGGGGGACGTACCGGTTCGGGCCCGGGGCCGAAGTAGCGGCTCGTGGCCGGGACCGGGGTCGGGGTGAGGGAGTCCGCCTTGAGTGCGTCGGCCGCCTGGAGGGCCGCGACCGGGTCGGCCAGGCCGTGCCCGCGCGCGTCGTCGCGGCCGCCGCGCGGGGTGTCGGAGGCGGTGTTCTCCAGCAGCTTCTTGATCTGCGCCGGGGAGAGTTCCGGGTGCGCGGAGCGTACGAGCGCCACGACGCCCGAGACGGAGGCCGCGGCCGCGCTGGTGCCCCAGCCCTCGTAGTAGCCGCGGTCCGGGTCGGCGATGACGATGTCGACCCCGGGGGCGCTGACGGTGGCGTACCAGTTGCGGGTGGAGAAGGGGGCCTTGGCGCCCTTGCGGTCCACGGCGGTGACGGCGATCACGCCGGGGTAGGCCGCCGGGTAGGAGGTGTGGTCGCCCTGTTCGCCGCCGTTGCCCGCCGAGGCGACCACGACGACGCCCTTGGCGAGGGCGTACTGCACGGCCTCGTCCTCGGCGGCCTCGTGGTGGGCGGACTGGCTGTCGTCGCCCAGGGACATGTTGATGACGTCCGCGCCGTGGTCGGCGGCCCACCGGATGCCCTCGGCGAGGGCGCCGCCCTTGCTCTCGCGGGCCTTGGCGCGGCCGGGGTCGCCCTCCTCGAGGATGACCCGGACCGGCAGGATCTTCGCCTGCGGCGCGATGCCGAGGACGCCCTGCTGGCGGTTGGTGCCGTGGCCGTGCCCGGCGATCACTCCGGCCATGGCGGTGCCGTGGCGGGCCCAGGCGCGGTCGCCCCGCGAGGCGCCCATGCCGATGAGGTCGGTGCCTTCCAGGACCTGGCCGGCGAGGTCGGGGTGGGTGGAGTCGACGCCGGTGTCGAGGACGGCGACGGTGACCCCGGCGCCCTGGGTGGTCCCCCAGGCCTCTTCCGCGCGCAGCGCCGTCAGGCCCCACTGGCGGTCGCGGATGGCGTCGGCGGCGGCGGGCGGCGCGGTGAGGGCGGCGGCCGCGAGGGCGAGTGCGGC